>JAIOIM010000244.1 GCA_019912505.1 Ignavibacteriaceae bacterium | reverse complement strand
ATTCCATCCCCCGTTCTTCCGGCATAAATTTTACCGCTCCCCGGAATTAATGCGGATAGTATTGCCGCGGTTACGGGGGATTTATACATCGGATATTTTTTTCGCTCGTAAAAATTTTTTATGTCCGGTTTTTCATCATCTTCAAAAGGGAAAAGGATAAATGATTCAGAAAACAATGAATCTCTAAACAACAAATTAAACCGTAACAACTTTTCGCTTTTATTAAGAAAATTGTTATTAGTAAATTTGGTTGATGAAACGGCGGACAAAAATTTCCCATCCTCATTTAACCGAAAGAGCGAAACTAATTTTAAGTATTGAGCATCATTGTAAAAAAGTGATTTCCCATCCACCGGCTCTGCAAGAACACCTGGCTCGTCAAATTTTTCCATCGCATAAAATGAAAGAATAATTTTTAATGATACGGTATCATTTCCCTCGGTCTTTAAATATCGTCTGTATTCTTCAATAGCTCGCAAATAATCTTTTTCGCAATAAAGATGATTAGCAAATTTTTTAATATTTGATGGCGAGTTGTATAAACTTGATTGTGCATGCACTAAGCCGCACAAAAAAAATAGGGTTAAAACAAATTTGAACTTAATCACCATTTTGAAACGGAGGGTGGTAATGAATAGACTCTGCATCGAGCAAATATAAATCGACCGGATCATACAGTTTACCAGTGACATCTATCGGGTAGCTTGTATAACGATTAAACGGATTTGTATCTCTTGTAAAACGGTCAGTGAACATCAATACAGCTTTTAAAGGATTTGTACGTTTTACAGCCTGGTAAAAAAAACTTGAGCATGATGGCGTAAAAGGACAATTATCGCCATCGAGATTGGAAAATAAAATCCGATAAGATTGGATGAAAAGTTTTGCAGATTTTTGAACAATGTCTTCCCCTTCAATTGAATAATCCCCCCCGGTAACAGTTGAAATTTTTTGATACGAAACATCTTTCTTTTCCCATCTCTGCCAATCGGTTTGAGCACTTAAAAATGCAGCAAATAAAAAGAAAAAAAATAATATATATTTTGCCATAAGAGATATTCGAAATCATTGTGAGTGTTTCAAAAGTATTTATTAACCCGCAGCAAACTTGCGGGTTAATATCAAATAGTTTTTAGATTTTCTTTCTAATCTTTAAGCAGTTCGCGGGCAATTACAATTTTCTGAATTTCCGAAGTGCCTTCATAAATTTCAGTAATTTTTGAGTCACGCAAATACCTCTCGACAAGATATTCACGCACATAACCGTAACCACCGTGTATTTGAATTGCATCAAGCGCAATTTCAACAGCGATTGTAGAAGCGTATAATTTTGCTTCGGCAGCTTCCTTATAATATTTCTTACCGGCATCTTTTAATGAGGCAGCTTTAAACGTAAGCAGTTTTGCGGCATCTACTTTAACAGCCATATCGGCAATTTTAAATTGAATAGCCTGGAAATTGGAAATAGTTTGTCCGAAAGCTTTTCTTTCTTTTGCGTATTTTATAGAGGCATCAAGTGATGCTTCGGCAATACCAATAGCCTGAGCGGCTATACCGATTCTGCCTCCATTAAGAGTATTCATTGCAAAGTTAAATCCTTTACCTTCCTCCCAAACGAGATTTTCTACCGGCACTTTGCAGTTTTCAAATGTTAACGAGCATGTGTCAGAACTTCTAATACCAAGCTTATCTTCTTTTTTACCGTGACCAAAACCGGGGGCGCCTTTTTCAACGAGTAAAGTAGAAATACCTTTGTGTCCGGCTTCTTTATTTGTTGTTGCCATAACAAGAAAATAGTCGCCGTTTATGCCGTTGGTAATCCAGTTTTTCATTCCATTTAGAGTGTAGGAGTCTCCTTCTTTATCGGCGGTGGTTGTTTGTTTGGTAGCATCGCTGCCAGCTTCAGGCTCGGACAATGCAAAAGCACCGAGTTTTTCTCCCTGAGCAAGCGGTACTAAATATTTTTGTTTTATATGTTCAGTAGCATATTTTTCTAATCCATAACAAACCAGCGAATTATTTACCGACATAATAACACCACAACTTGCATCAACTTTTGAAATCTCAATCATTGCGAGGACGTAGCTAAGCGTATCGAGTCCCGCGCCGCCATAATCAGGCGAAACCATCATACCAAGGAAACCAAGTTCCCCCATTTTTTTTACAATTTCACCAGGGAATACGGCGTTGATGTCCCTCTCAACTGAGGTGGGGGCAATCTCTGTGCGTGCAAAATCTTTTGCGGTTTCTTGTATTAAAAGCTGTTCTTCGGTAAAATCAAAATTCATGTTTGTGCCAATCATTTGGTTAATGAAAAATTTTTAAATAGGGAATGAGTAAAATGTTTACTGGTTCCAAATAATTGTTTTAAAGATAATGGATTATAGCAATTTTAGCAATAAACTTTTAGAATCGTTAATAGTTGCATCAGTTTGAAATATAAAAAGAAATTAGATTCTTTTTTTTGCAAATGATTTATTAAATTTAGCCGTCTTTTAATATCACTTTGTGCAATATTAAAT
>JAIOIM010000243.1 GCA_019912505.1 Ignavibacteriaceae bacterium | reverse complement strand
GCTTTCTTTACCGCTCTCATCTATTTTTATAGCATCAAGTTCAACTTTTTTGTTTATATAATTTATTATTTCGCCGCTTATGCCGGACCGCGTAAGTTTTAAGTTTGTGCGTACTTTATTAAATGATTCTTCAAACCTTTTTAATTCTTTAAAATTGCCGACACTCTTTCCCCGGAATTGAAAATTAATCGAATCATCGGAATTTGAAATTAAAAGATAACCTTCCAATTTGTTTTTAATTACAAGTGAATCGGCATGAAGCTTTAATGCATCCGGAGACGTTTGCTTTTTGTACAAATTAATTATCAGGTAATTGGGCTGTCCGTCTTCAAGCGTATATTTTTCAAGTTCGTTTCTAAGCAGGTTAAAATATGTTTCACCGGTGTCGAGTACACCAATTGCCTGCGTGGTCTCGGTTTCATGCTCGGATAAAAGTGTTGGACCGATTGAAAACCCGATAATAATTACGGGGGTTAATATGATGGATATAATAAATGCTTTGGTTTTTATCTTCTCGATGAATTCCCACTTTGCTATTTCAAAAATTTTTTTCATCTTACTTCCGTATTCCGCTGAATAACGTCGATAAAAATTTGATGTAGCGAAGGGTTAACAATACTGAAAGTATTGATGTTAAAATGCTGAGATATAGAGCGCAAAAACTCGTGCTGCAACACATTTTCTTTTAGTTTAATATCGGCGGTATTGTTATATAAATGTGCATCTAAGACAGCCGGATGATTTTTTATTGATGATACGTCACCAGAAAATTCTATATGTACAACATTTAGTCCGAACTGCTGTTTAATTTCATTCAATGGTCCGCTGCAAACTTCTTTTCCGTTATTCATCAACAAAATATCTGAACAAAGTTTTTCAGCAGTATCCATTTGGTGAGTGGAGAGTATAATTATTTTTCCCTGATCGACAAACGATAAAACAACTTCTTTTATTGCTTCCTGGTTAATGGGGTCAAATCCGGCAAAAGGCTCATCTAAAATAAGTAGTTTTGGTTCGTGAAGAACGGCGATAATAAATTGTATTTTTTGCTGGTTGCCTTTTGAAAGTTCTTCAATTTTTTTCCATTTCAAATCTGTTATCGAAAGCCGTTTCAACCATTCATCAGCAAGCGACGCGGCTTTTTTTGCAGAAAGATTTTTTAAAACCGCAAAATACTTTATAACGTCTATTACTTTACTTTTTTTATATAAACCTCTTTCTTCCGGGAGGTAGCCTATAGTATTAAAAAATTCTTCGGTAATCGGTTTCCCGTCAAACTGTATACTCCCAGACGATGGTTTTATTATATTGAGGATAGTGCGGATGGCGGTGGTTTTCCCGGCACCATTTGGACCCAGCAGCCCAAAAATTTTTCCCTCACGTACATCAAAGGAAATATCGTTCACAGCAACTATTTTGTTATATTGTTTTATTAAATTTTTTACAGACAGCATTATATCAAAATTGCGATTTTTGTAATCAAAAATAGCTTTCTTTTTTGTTAAATGTAAATTTTAATTTTTTAGGTCTTCTTTTTCTTTAACATCGAAATTGCTAAAAATTTAGACATTATTGCATCCCGAAATAAAGAAAGACGCTACGATAGGCGCTTTGAATGTTGACTATCATTTAGAGTATATCTATATTTTGAGTCGTTTTTGCCCGATTTTAGAGAAAAGTATATGATTATAAAAATTTCGAACTTGAGCGATGGAGTTCATAAATTTAATTTTGATGAAAGTGTTGAAAAGATAAGGCTTGGCGAAGAGTTTACGGGCAGCATAAATGTTGATGTTGAACTAAACAAAGTGCCATTGCAGGTTATTTTAAATGTACATCTATCGGTTAAAACAATTTTTCAGTGTGATAGATGCGCTGCCGATTACAGCCCGGTTCTTTCAAACAGTTATCAGATGGTATATTTTTTCGGCAAAGATACTGACGGCGATGATTCGCTGAATGTTACTTATCTCAATGCCGAAGCCGATAAAATTGATATTTCTTCCGATGTAAGAGATTATAGTATTTTGGCGTTACCGATGAAAAAGCTTTGTAAAGAAGATTGCAAAGGGCTTTGTTACAAATGCGGTAAAAACTTAAACGAAGAAGAATGCGGCTGTACCGAAAATATTGACCCTCGCTGGCAGCCATTGATAGATATAAAAAAGAATTAGATAATATTAAATAAATAAATAACGGAACGACGATGCCAAATCCGAAACGTAAATGGTCTAAAAGCAGAAGAGATAAACACAGAACACACTATAAAGCAACCGCTCCAACTCTGGGGTCATGTTCAAATTGCGGCGAAATGAAACTTTCACACCGCGCATGTCCATCTTGCGGTTACTATAATGAACGTTCCATGTTCATTCCCAAAAGCTAATTTGTTTACCAAATCCTTCTGATGAACAATTCTGGTTCTCAAAACTTAAAATGTAGAATAGTTGTTGATGCTATGGGGGGTGATTACGCCCCTCTAAATGCGGTGCTCGGAGTGTTGCAGGCAAATGAAAC
>JAIOIM010000242.1 GCA_019912505.1 Ignavibacteriaceae bacterium | reverse complement strand
TCTTATCAGCATATAACGTGTAAGTGATAACATTAATTCCAAAGCTTTGTGTAATTAATAAGCCTGCTTCAACTTCACCGATTAACGAAACTGAGGATGAATTATTAGTTTCATATTCCAAAAGGAAAAGATTATTTCTTTTATACGCCACTCTTTTAGTCGCTTTGCTAAAGCCTGCACCGCCCCCAACCGAAAATAAAATTCTTTCTGATACTAATGGAAAATACTTAATCATTAAGTCCACATCCCAAATGTATTCTGATGGATTTTTAACCGGAAAGGCATCCATTTCGAAATTAAAATTTGCTCTGGGCCCACAAGCACACTCTTACTTAAGGGAAAAAACAAACCGAAACCAACAGCCCAGTTATTATCATTTATTGTTCTGCCGTATCCGCCAAAAATATAACTGCGCAATTCTTTTTCTTTTTCAATTTTGGTACTATCCCTCGGAATATTCGTCTGAGCGAAAACCGAAATCGTTAATATGAGTAGAAGAAAAGTTAAACATTTAAGTCTCATAAATCACCTTTATTATTTTTTACCAATAACTATACAACCTGAATTAAATCTTTGTCCAACTGCGGCAACAATATCATTTTTTACATCGATGTTATAAAAATCGGCATCGAAAAATCGGGGGATGTTTTTAAAGCTATGCCAACTGTTGCCACTAAAATGAAGCATTTCTCCAAAAGAACCACAAATAAAAATATTATTTAAAGCTGATCCTCTAATAGCATATGTATAGTATCTAGTAAGAGCAGTTAATCCGGCATTCCATTCATTTTCATTCAAATTTGTTTTGGTGTAAATACCGTTACCTACCACTAAATATTGTTTATTATTTCTAAACCATATTCCATGCAGGCTGCCATTGGGTACACCCAAAGAAGATATTTCTTCCACAGCATTGTTTTTTAATTTTAATATCTTTTTCTCTGCGCTTTCCCATTTTTTTGCAGCCACCAATAAAATTTCGTAATCATTTGTTGCTTTATTGTAATCTCCCGTTATATCATAAACATGTAATGTTGTTCCGCTTTCTATCTTCGTCCAGTTGCTGCCATCGTAATGGGCTATACTGCCGTTGTTGCCAACCGCATATAAATCACTACTTGATGTACCCCAGATTTTATTGATTGATCCATTTAAAAGCGGTTTAACACCACAATCGAGCCTAATTGAATTTCCATCAAACCATCCAATACTTCCTCCATTTGTAAGAACTATATCGTTAGAATTAAATGCCCAAATAGCTCTAAATGGTGGATAAACAACAGCACTGCAATCTCCATAGTATTTTATTCTTTTAACTTCCCATTTTTGTCCATCCCAATGCACAGCGTTATAAGCTTGCGGATCGGGCTGACCGGTAGAGTCTCTCATATAAATCTCTCCAACCGCCCAGATATTATTCTCGTCTATTATTGCAACATCATAAAGTGTAGATGAGCCGGCTTCACCGCCAAACTCAAACATCTGCCATGTAAAGTTATGGCTTGTTGTGTCCATTGTTTGCACGGGTAAACTGCGTGTTATTGTTTTATTGTTTAACTGCTGCATTGTTAAATTGTAGTTATAGGTTTGGTTAGGCAGCAGCCCGTCATCGTAAAGAGTAGTGTCTATACTCTGCCCGGAGAAATTAAAAATAAGAGAATCGCCACGGTAAACTTGTGCGCCCGCAATGCCGACTGCTTTCAGCGTAATCCAAGTTTCTGTGCAAGATGCGTCTTCGGCGGAAAACTCAACACCGGTTGGTTTGTTCTCCGGCTCGGAGGGGTTGCAAGAGAGAAATAGAAGTCCGGCAAAAAATATAAATAGATAAATAACTTTGCGTATAAGCATAACAATAGAATCCTTTTTCTTAAAAGAAATAATTAAGAATTGCAACGTAAAAATATATCCCGGAACAGCAGCGCGTAAATTAAATTTTTTCACTGCCGTTTGTTATTATGGGGGAGACCGATTCATTTTTATAATTTAATTATTTGGATTAAAGTATTTTG
>JAIOIM010000241.1 GCA_019912505.1 Ignavibacteriaceae bacterium | reverse complement strand
TGTCCACTATTCCTCCGAAAGTTTTCTCTTAAAATTTGCAAGGCGCAAACATACTAAATCTTGAATATTATCCACTAATTTATAAGGCACATTAAAATTATTTGCGATTACAGAAAAACTAAGCAATTCACCATCGCCTGTAAATACATAACCAGAAAGGCTACGAGCTGAGCCAAGATAACCGGTTTTGCCGCGAACATTGTTCTCTGCGCGCGTGCCTTTCATTCTCGTCCCAATCGTTCCATCAATACCGGCAATAGGGAGTGTATTGTAAAAAGGGATGAACACATCACTTTTATACATATGATTTAACAGGGTTACAATTTGACGAGGAGTAACGAGGTTTAATCTTGAAAGCCCGCTTCCATCAACCATCATCATTCTATCGGGGTTTATGCCCATCTCTTCAAAAACCACATCTGCTGCCGTTACACCGTTTTCAATGGTGCCGAATCCTTCTTTTTCCAAACCGATAGTTTTTAACAATTGTTCGGCAAAAAAATTCTGGCTGTTTTTATTTATTACTTTTACAATTTCTTTCAACGGTACAGAGTAATGAGTAAAAAGTTTCGCTAATTTTTTGTAATCAAGCGGCTTTGTCATGTTATCGATATCAATTGGATAGCCGGTAACCTTTATCCCCCGTTCGTTTAGAACTTCCTGCAAAACAACCATTGCATACTGTGTTGGGTTGTTTACGGTGACAAATATTTTAATTGAGTCCTTTAAATTTATTGAGCCGAAGACTGTAATAACATTTGTACCGCGTTCCCGATAAGCATCGATGTTTGTTGCGGAATCACCACTAACTACGTTTACTTTGTTTATTATTACGGCGTACTTTGTTTCCGGCATAAATGATATCAGCGGCTGTTTTGTTTTCTTATTAGCTTTTAAAACAATATCAATACAATTATCATTGAATGATATAGCACTGCTTTGAGCCGCAAACCAGTTGCTTTCATAATCCCACGACCAACCGGCACCCAACCCCAGGTCATCAAATTCAGTATCATCGCCAATAAGATTCCCGTCAATTTCATCGATGCCTATTTCCAAAAGAGAATCTATCCAAATGTTAAAAACTTTCAGCATATCATCTTTATAAAAACGTCCAGATATTGTTGGATCGCCTCTGCCCTGAACTATCAGATCTCCACGAAGAATTGAGCCGTCAATTGAACCGCGGGAATAAATATTTGTTTTAAATTTGTATTCGCTTCCGAGCAATATTAATCCTGCCGCGGTTGTAAATAATTTAAGGTTTGAAGCAGGCATCAGAAGTTTATCTTCATTCTTTTTATAAAAATATTCCCCCGTTTCTAACGACTGAATAAATACACCCCACTCGGCATTGCTAAAATTTGGATCGTTAAAAATATCTTCGAGCTGTGCTCTCAACTCAGCCAATGTTGAATAGCTAAACCGCGGCAACGAATCTTTTTTTACAACTTCCTGTGCAGAAAGTGAACTAAAGAAAAGTAGTATAAAAATTATAAAGTATTTATTTGCCATATTTCTTTTTAATCTCTTTAACTTCATTTAAACTCATCGGTCTATAAGTTCCGATAGGAATATCTGCTTCAACCCCGGCATAACTTTTTCTATTAAGCGAAATAACAGTATACCCCAATGCGCCGAACATATTTTTTACAAAGTGATTTCGACCTTCGAGCCCGACAACTTCCACTAATGAAAAATCCTTTGCTTTTGGGAATGAAACTTTTTCAAATCTGCCGCGTGCACTGTTAATAAACACTCCTTTTAAAAGAGTTGCTTTGTCCAGTTCCTGCAGCGGTCGGTCTAATTTTGCTTCGTAAACGCGCGGAACTTTATTTTTGGGATGGGTTAAAAAGTAAGAAAAATCTCCATCGTTTGTCAAAAATAGAACACCGGTCGTGTTAAAATCCAATCTGCCGATGGGGTAAACTTTTTCTTTTGAATTTATATAGTCCAAAACTGTTCTTCTGTTTTTATCATCGGCAGTTGTGGTAACCGCACCCATCGGTTTATTCATTAAATAATAAATATGCCTTTTAGGTTTTATTATTTCTCCATCGAAATCAACAATATCTTTTTCGGGGTCAACAGTAAAAGCAAGTTCAATAATTGTTTTATTATTTACTGTTACTCTTCCTTCAAGTATATATTCTTCAGCTTTTCTTCTAGAGGCAACACCGCTGTCGGCAAGATATTTATTCAGGCGTATTGTCATTATCTTCTTCCGGGTTCAGTTCACCCTCCAATGTTTCTTCAATTAAATTCATCATGATATTCTTCTTTTGTTCAATAAAATCTTCGTCCTGCATTATCTCTTCAATTTCTCTCGGCTTCGGTAAATCGCTAATTCTATTTAAGCCGAAATATTTTAAAAATTCATCAGTAGTGTTGTATAATAAAGGTCTGCCAATAGTTTCGGCTCTTCCGCTGATAGTAATAAGCTGTTTTTCCAACAACGTATTTAGTATATAATCAGAGCCTACGCCTCTAATTGCCTCAAGCTCCGGTTTTGTCATAGGCTGCTTATATGCAATAATAGCTAGGGTTTCTAAAGCAGCCTGGCTTAATCTTCGTTTACTTTTTTCAGTTGATAAGTACCCGACATATTTTGCAAGTTCGGGGCGCGTAGCATATAAATATCCGTTTGCTAACTTGATAATTCTAAATGCAACATTGCTTTCATTGTAAGCTGCATTTAGTTCTTCTACGCAGATGTTTATCTCATCTGCAGTAATTTGTATGTCTTCGCCGTCTATTCCTTTAATAGCTTTTACAATATCAGTTGCGGGTATCGGTTCATCCGAAGCAAATATTAAGGCGCTAATTACCGGGTTATATGTTTTGTCCATTTTCCAATTTTATTAAAACGAAATCATTAAAGTCATCTGATTCTTCTATCGCTATTATCTGCATTTTTACAAGTTCAAGCAGTGCAAT
>JAIOIM010000028.1 GCA_019912505.1 Ignavibacteriaceae bacterium | reverse complement strand
GTACTTTTGAAAAAAAACTTCAGCGCCTTGAGGAAATTTCCGATTTACTCGAAAGCGGTGAAGTTCTTCTTGAAGATTCAATAAGCCTTTTTGAAGAAGGCATAAACCTTTCAAAAAACTGTATTGACGAGCTTAAAAACGCCGAGTTAAAAATAACCGAGTTAAAGAAAAAATTAAAAGAAATGCCCGCGGTTGAGGACGATAATATTGAAGAATAAGCGATCGGAGTTATGGTAAAATGAATGAAACCCAAAAAAAATATACAGTACTTTCAAAGGTCAACTATCCTGCTGATATAAGAGATTTAGACCTTTCGGATTTGAAAATTTTATGTTCTGATTTACGCCAATACCTAATTGATACAATCTCTGAAATAGGCGGACACTTTGGCGGCGGGCTCGGTACGGTAGAGTTAGCCGTTGCACTTCACAAAGTTTTTGACACTCCAAAAGATTTAATTGTTTGGGACACCGGGCATCAGGCTTATCCCCATAAAATTTTAACGGGAAGAAAAGAAGCGTTAAAAAAAATACGTCATCTAAATGGCATCAGCGGATTTTTAAAAAGAACCGAAAGTGAATACGATGCCTTCGGAGCCGGTCATGCTTCCACTTCAATTTCCGCCGCCCTAGGTATGGCTGAAGGAAGCAAAATAAATAAAGATAAGCGCAAAGTTGTAGCCGTTATCGGCGATGGCGCTATGACTGGTGGAATGGCTTACGAAGCGATGAATAATTCGGGAATTTATAAAGCTGACCTTATTGTTGTATTAAACGACAACAATATGTCTATTGCACCGAATGTCTGGCAAATATCAAATTATTTTACCGAGATGATTTCCCATCCTGACTACAATAAATTTAGAGGACAAGTTTGGGATTTAACTGGTAAACTTGACCAGTTTGGTGATAGAATACGCAAAGTTGCTTCACGCCTTGAGAATGGAATAAAAGCCGTTGTAACACCAGGTATGTTGTTTGAAGCCCTTGGATTCAGATATTTCGGACCGATCAATGGGCATAATATTCATCAAATGGTAAAAATATTCGATCAGATTAAAAACTTAAAGGGTCCAATATTAGTCCATGCTATTACTCAAAAAGGTAAAGGTTATAAACCGGCAGAAGGGCATGTACAAAGGCTTCATGCTTCTACTCCTTTTGATAAAGTAACCGGTCAGGCGATAAAGAATGGTCCTTCAACCGCTTCTTACACTTCCATTTTTGGCGAAGCTCTTGTTGAGATAGTTAAAGAAAATAAAAAAGTTGTCGGCATTACCGGCGCAATGCCGGATGGCACTGGGTTAGATAATTTGAGTAAAGTATTTCCGGATAATTATTACGATGTGGGAATTGCAGAAGAGCATGCTGTAACCTTTGCAGCAGGTCTCGCTACACAAGGAATAATTCCTGTTGTTGCGGTTTACTCAACATTTTTACAGCGGGCATTTGACCAAATTGTACATGATGTTGCGCTTCAGAAACTGCATGTTGTATTTGCGCTTGATAGAGCCGGTCTCGTTGGTGCTGACGGTCCTACGCATCACGGTACGTTTGATTTAACATATCTTCGAATGATACCCGGCATGATAATAATGGCGCCGAAAGATGAAGCAGAATTAAGAGATATGCTTTATACTGCCATTAAGGCAAAATGCCCGGTTGCACTTCGTTACCCGCGCGGCAACGCACTTGGGGTTGAAGTTAAAGAAGGCTTTACCGAGTTAGAGATTGGAAAAAGTGAAGAATTGCGGAGCGGTGGCGATGTTGCATTGCTTGCGCTTGGCTCGATGGTTGATTACTCATTAAAAGCTGCGGTAAAACTTTCTGAAGTAGGTATAAACTGTACGGTAATAAATATGCGTTTTGCCAAGCCCCTTGATACTCAAAAGCTTGATGAAATAACCACACGATTTAACAAAATAGTTACATTGGAAGAAAATTCCTTGGTCGGCGGTTTTGGTGCAGGTATCGTTGAATATTTCTCTGATAAAAACTATAAGAATGATATTCTCCGAATTGGATTACCAGATAAATTTGTAGATCATGGTACTCAAGTAGAACTTCACAAAATATTAGGTATTGATCCAGACGGTATTGCAGAACGGGTTAAATATTTTTTTGAAAATAAAAATATAATGTATGGGGTAACGGTATAATGGAAAAAACTAAAATTGCGGTAATTGGTTTGGGAGGTATCGCACAATTAGTTCATCTACCGAATATTGCTCAGCTTAGTAATGCTGTGGTTACTGCCGTTGCCGAGTTAAACAAGAGCAGGCTAAATACAATAGCCGAAAAGTTTAGTGTTGAAGAAAGATATTCCGATTACAACGAACTTATTTCAAATAGTGATGCCGAAGCGATAATTATCGCAACTCCTACACACACTCATAAAGAAATTGCACTTGCTGCAATAAAAGCCGGGAAAGATATCCTGGTTGAAAAACCTCTCGCACGTTCTTATGAGGAAGCAAAAGAAATTGTTGATGCTTCTAAAAAATTCGGAAGAAAATTGATGGTGGGGATGAATCTTAGATTCCGACCGGATGCAATGATTTTACGGAGTATATTAAACTCCGGTGAAATTGGAGAACCGTATTATATTAAAGCCGGCTGGATTAGAAGACAAAGCAGCGCAGGCACATGGGTAACAAAAAAGGAAGAATCGGGTGGCGGAGTTATTATAGATCTCGGTATTCATCTTGTAGATCTTTCTCTATGGCTTCTAAATTATCCCCCGGTTTATTCGGTTTCTACACAAAATTTTTTTACAAATACAAAAACCGTTGAAGACAGCAGCATAAGTTTTATGAAGTTAAAAACTGATTCACTTCTTTCGATTGAGTCAAGTTGGTCGCTGCCGGTAGAGCGGGATACGTTTTATGTCAATATATACGGCACAAAAGGCTTTGCATCATTAAACCCATCTAGGGTTTACAAAAAAATTGATGAACAAATAATAGACCTTATTCCTCTTCAACGTGAAAACGCTATAACACTTTTTAAAAAATCTTACGTTAACGAATTAAAAAGTTTTATAGGTGCAGTAAAAAATTTAAATCCGGTTTTTTCATCTGGCGATGAAGCACTTGAAAGAATGAAAATACTCGAAGCAATGTATGAATCTGCAAACAAAAAAGACGAAATAAAATTATAATATGAGGACAAGATTTTTTCTTGTTGATACAACTAATATTTACACAACTGCTAAAAATCGTACATCCAATAATAAACAGTTAAACTATAACAGGTCTGGGGCTATTGAGTCTTGATTGAACAAGAGGGTGACTTCACCCGTTATTGTAAGAGAAATCGGGATTTTAGTTGAATATTGAAACAGAATATTTTGAGCGATTTTACTGGGAAGATAAGTGCCATTGATGCTCTATTGGCAGCAGAAGGCACGGTGCAGCAATAGCAGAACACGTAATTGATGCCTACATCTCCAAATCTGAAGAAAAAACTGTGCGGGTGAGTCAGTGGGTTTTCCTTTAAAATTAATATTTGCCTAATGTAAAATTTTTCCCGGTAAAGATTGACATAGGAGACATATTTTCATAGTTTTGTGTTCTCATTTTAGAAAGATAGAGGTACAAGATGTTCGCGGTTGTCGATATTTTGGGGCAACAATTTAAGGTTACGGAAAATACTAAATATTACGTTCCCAAATTAAAAGAAGAAGTAGAAGCAACAGTAACTTTCGATCATGTTATTCTTTATGAAAACGGTAAAGAAATAAAAATCGGAACGCCTGTTATTGATGGTATGACAGTAACCGCAAAAGTTGTGGAACATACTATGGACGATAAAGTCATCGTTTTCAAAAAGAAAAGAAGAATTAGCTACAAGAAAAAAAGAGGACATCGTCAGCAGTTAACTCGTATTGAAGTAACAAAGATTGGATAAATTAAGGAGATTGAATAATGGCTCATAAGAAAGGTCAAGGTTCAACCAAGAACGGCAGAGATTCTAATGCCCAAAGACTTGGCGTAAAAAAATTCGGCGGCGAAAATGTACTTGCCGGTAATATTCTTGTAAGACAAAGAGGAACAAAATTCCACCCTGGTGCCAATGTTGGTATAGGCGGTGATGATACCCTTTTTGCTCTTATCAGCGGCAAAGTAAAATTTGAAGATAAAAGAGGCGATAGAAAATACGTTTGCGTATACTCAGCCGAATAGAAGTTTAACTTCAACTATAAGCCCTCTTTTAGAGGGCTTTGTTGTTTTAAACCGGTTTTCCCTTTCTTTATAATTTTCTGCACAATCTAAACCCCCTCTCACAAACATCAAAGAAAAAATCTTCCGGTTATCACTTGTTTAAATAATAGGATAGTTTTATGATGATATGGCAAAAATTTAAAATCACCCGTTTGCGAGTTTGATTATACCGATAGAAAATTATCCGTTTACAAAATTGAACTGTTAAATAACAGTACTGATACTCAGATAAAATCGGCTCCCGCTTCCAATGTTATTGCAGGCATAGAGG
>JAIOIM010000240.1 GCA_019912505.1 Ignavibacteriaceae bacterium | reverse complement strand
CTATTATTATTCTCACCATCTTTAATTTGTTTAGCTTCAACAGCAATTTTATATAACTGCGGTGCTGCTTTTTTTACTTCTACAGCCGATTGATTATTTGCAGTGCCCTTTACTTCTTCAGGTTGTGGAGAGATGATATTTGTTTCTGCTTCAACTGATATCGTTTGTTCTTTTTCTTTCGAGTTAACTAAAGGAGTTGATTTAGCATTTACTGCTTCCGGTTGGATAGGTGTAATATTTTTTACGTTATTGGTTTTTACAGACTGTTTTACTTCTTTTAAGTCAGCGATTAGTGATGTTTCAACATTAACTTCTTTCAGGTTAACCGAATTGACATTTTTAGTGTCTTCAAATTTTACAGTCCGTTTTATTTCTTTTGGGTCAAGTAAAGGAGATGATTCGACCGTAGCTTCTTCCGGCTGAACAAAAGAAATGTTCTTTGCGTCAACAACTTTAACATCCTGCTTAAATTCTATTGGTTTATCTGTTTGAATCGGCTTCAAATCAGCTTTAACGGCTTCAAAATCTTTAATAATTTCGGGAGTACCGGCAGCGGTTGATAACCTATCCACAGTTGCTTCAGTCTTTTGAATATGTGAACTTTTTACATCTTCAACAACAGTGAAATTATTTTTCGCAAGTGTATTTATTTTCTCATCAACTATTAATTCATCAGCCATCTTGCTGGCAGCCACAGGATTTATACTCTCCAGTTTAGAATAAACTTTGTTAGCATTTTCAACTTTAATATCTGACGCAATAACTGTTCTGTCTTTTGTAGCGAAGCTAACTATTTCGGTATCAACGACTTTTTTATCTGTGCCGGTTGAAATTTCGGTGCTATTTATAAAACCAACGGCAGGTATACTTTGTTTCTGAAAATTTGCAGCCGTTTGTTGCTCGCTACTTTTTAGAGATAAAGTTGTTTTTGCTTCTTCATTTTCATCGCCCACAACAGAAGCTATATTTGGGGATGTTTCGAGAATTAAATTCTCATCAGATTTCAAAGCCGAGTTGTTTTCTTTTTGAGAGTTATCAATTGAGTTTAATTTACTGTCAGTATTTACAATCGGGATTGCCTGATTTAGGGAAATTATTTCGGAAGGATTGATCAGCCCTTCAATTTTCCCTAATTCATCGTTAATAGTTTTTTTTAAGTTTTTTACGGGCTGAATATTTAATATATATTCTTTGTTTTCCAACTGAAAAACTATTTTGCATCCGTTTTCATTTTCAGTAGAGGAGATAATTGCTTTAAGCTTTTCTAACTCTTTGTTGAACTCTTCACCGTTAACCTCAGTTAGTTTTGAAGGCTCACCGGATGTTTTTGTTAGTTGACTAAGCTGGTTTAATAGTGACAACACCACTTCACCTGAAACTAATTCAGTTTCATTAGAGGCTGCCGCAGTTTTTTCATCACTTAAAGATTGAACTTCCGATAAATTTTTCTTACCCGCAATAGTTTCTACTAAATTTTGTAATACTTGTTTAACATCCTTTATTTCGGATGTATTTAACGCTAATGAAGCGCTGGGCAGCATCCCGGAGTTTAGATTGCTATCGGATAAAGATGCGTTGTTAACTAATAATTGATTTGCATCGGCAGGCTTATCAAAACAAACTTTTATAATATCCGAAAATAAATAATTTTGGTTAGCGAACTTACTCGTTTTTAATGACTCCATAGAGTCAGTAGTAGTATACGCATTCAGAAAAAGAGGATTAAAAACCATTATTGTTGCACTCTTGTTATTCGTTGAGCAATTTCAGGACTTAGAATTGATAATATTTCAGCGGCTTTTTTCTTTTTCATCGCATAAATAATATCTCTTGCTACATTATCGGAATAATTTTGAATTATTTTAGCGGCTCGATTAGCGTCCATCGCTTCGTAGAGCCCTGCTGTTTTTTTTGTCCACTCAAGATATTCTTTGGTTGGAGTAACTTTTTCTTTAACTACCGGTTTTTTTTCTTCAACTTTATTTTCTGTCGCCTTTTTATCCGACACTGCCGCAATTTTTTTTGTGCTGTCAGCAAGCGAAGATAACTGCTTATTTTCAACTGCAGGATCTTCTGTTTTTATATTCACCGATGAAGTATCGTTTACAGGTTCTACTTTTGTTTGTTGTTTACTTATTTCAACCAAATTTTCAGGAGCTGTAATTTCCTTTAATATTGTTGGCTGATGCACCTGAGGCTTTGGATCTGAAAAATCAAATACAAATATGTTGTTGCAAATATTGTTTAAATACATAATTGCTATGGTTGTAAAAACAAACGCCGCAATAAATGCAGCTATATATATTAGTTTCCCTTTCACTTGCTTCCTCTTATATATTTCTGGGTTGCCATTTCGTTTATAGAATCCATATCAACTTTATTTTCATCCACTCTAAACTGTTCGCGATGATTGTCTTTTAATATTTCAAAAATTTTATGTTCTTTTGTTCTTTCTATTAACTCAATCATTTTTTCATCTTTTTTTATTTCAAGTTGCTCTATTTTTTGCATTATCAAACAAAGTTGTTCCTTAATATCTGCTTCGTATGCTTTTATAAACTGCAGCTCGGATGCATGAACTTTTTTGTATGAAAAATCGTGTTGCGAGTTTTTACCTTCTTCAACTATTTTCTCGTATTCCTCTTTTTGTTTCTCAATTAACAAATCAATCTCGGCAACATCTTTTTGTGCTTTTTTTTCGAGTGATTCTTTCACTTTTATAATTGATTCAAATTTGTAAGTGAATTTTGACATTCTTTATACCAACGGTTTTTCGATTATTTCAAATAGTCGTTTAACAGTTTCCTCGTACAATGCTTCTTCAAGTATATCTTGTTTTAAAAATGCTCTTAACTGACTTATTTTTGATAACGCATGATCAATCTGCAAATTGCTCCCTTTTACATAAGCGCCGATGTTTATCAAATCTTCAGCTTCCTTATAAGTTGCAAGAATCTCGCTGAATGCCATAGCACGAGTTCTATGGTCTTTTGATACGATATCGGGCATAACCCGGCTTACGCTTTGAAGCGGATCAACAGCCGGATACTGACCTTTATTTGCAAGCCGCCTCGAAAGGACAATGTGCCCGTCTAATATTGAGCGAACAGCATCGGCTATAGGTTCATTCATATCATCGCCGTCTACAAGTACTGTATAAAAACCGGTAATTGAACCGCTGCTTGTTGTGCCGGCTCTTTCTAAAAGTTTCGGCAAAATTGAAAATACCGATGGAGTGTATCCCTTTGTTGTAGGCGGTTCGCCGATTGTTAAACCTATTTCGCGCTGTGCCATTGCAAAGCGTGTAACCGAATCCATCATTAAGACAACATCCATTCCAAGATCACGAAAATATTCTGCAATTGTAGTACCGAGAAAAGCCCCTTTCATTCTTATCAGCGGAGGTTTATCGCTTGTAGCTACAACTACAACCGATTTTTTCAAACCTTCTTCGCCAAGGTCTTTCTCAATAAATTCTCTAACTTCTCTGCCGCGTTCTCCGATGAGTGTTATTACATTTACCTCTGCATCGGTGTTCCGGGCAATCATTCCAAGAGTAACACTTTTACCAACCCCGCTGCCGGCAAAAATACCAGCACGCTGCCCGCGCCCAATTGTAAGTAAACCGTCTATCGAACGGACACCGGTTTGAAGAGGTTTAAATATTCTATCCCTCGTTAATGGGTTTGGCGGCTCGGAATAAATTGAACGAACCGAGGAGGTTATAATTTCGCCTTTGCCGTCAATAGGGTTTCCGAGTCCGTCTATCACTCTACCCAATAGTTCTTTTCCTACGCCGATAGAAAAAGTTCGACCCGAAGCAATTATTTCGCAAGAAGGCGATATTTTTTGTACTTCGCCGAGAGCTATTGATAAAACTTTTCCATCTTTAAATCCTACAACTTCGGTTTTACATACTTCCCTTCCATTGTTATCAACAATAGTACATATTTCGCCAAGCGAAACATTAGGACCGGTAGACACTATCACCAATCCTATAACATCGTTAACTTTTCCATTAACTTTTAAAGTTTCTGTACGATTAATAACGCGTAAATAACGCTGCAATATTTTTTCTTCTTGTTCCACTTTAATTCGAATCCAACGTTAACTCAAGTTGTTTTTTAATTTCGTTTATTTGTGTCGAAAGCCTTGCGTCTACATTTCCAATTTCAGTTTCAATAAAACATCCGCCCATATCAAGCGTGTCATCAGGCTCAAATTTAATTTTTGCAAAGGTACTTGT
>JAIOIM010000239.1 GCA_019912505.1 Ignavibacteriaceae bacterium | reverse complement strand
ACATTACTGTAATCCGGTCTATTTGTTCTGTGTGATTATTTTTTTTGTCGAATAATTCTTCACGTACAACCCTATTAAATTCGTTCAACATAAAGGGAGAAATATCTTGAACTTCTTTAAAACCTTTTTTTCTCAACTTGTTGTAACAATCATCAAGATGAGAGAAAATTGAATAGTTGCCCGAGTAATAATCAAAACCGATGTACTGATTGACGTTCGGTATAGCTGAAATTTTATCAATAATTTCAATCTCCGGCGAGGTAAATTCATCAAACCCGTTTATTATTATCAAATTAACATTTGGGTACAACCCCTTAAACTTTTTTTGAAATTCATCATCATTCAACGAATTAACGGCATTATAAATATCCCCCATTTCCATTACTTTTAATTCGCTAATTTTTTTTTGGTAAACATCAAAAACTTCGGCAATATCCTCTCCTTTTATTTTTTCGGAACCTTCTAATTTTTTTAATTCTTCCCGTAAAAGTCCTGGGGTAATTCCATGCTTTTTGTATTCATTTATAACATTTTCTATTCGCTCTACTGTGCCGTAAGGTACCCCGTTTTTATAGTTGGAAAAATATTTTAACTCTGTAATATCAAAAGCCTGCTTTAGCAATACCGCCGAAGCTGCCTCGGATAATATTCTTCCTCTGGCTGTAATATCCTCGAAAACAATTTTTGTTGAATAAGTGCCGATAGTTTCTATATTAATTCTTCCTGAAGTTTGACCGGGTGCCGAAGAAATAATTTCTTTTTTTACTGCCCTGCTTTTTCTGTTCGTTGGTACTATCAAAAGGAATGAATCAATTCCCTTACTTTTAATCCTTTCTCTCAAAAGATAATCCACATCAACGGCTGCTAAATTTGATTTGGTAAGAATCATTTATTTTTCTTTCTTAATGAATCTCGATACGATTTCCGTATTTGATTATTTACATCAAGTTGAAGATGCTTTATTAAAAAGTTGAATCTGTCGCGCGCGTCCTTTTTCCCGGATGTAAGTTTTGTTTCTAACTCCAAAAAAGTACCTAAACCTTTTACTTTATCTAAGTGAATGCGTGTGTTTTTATACCAGTAAAGTTTTCTTTCTTTTTTAACTGTTACTTCTGCACTAAAAAGTCCGGCTAAAAATTCTTCTGCATTATCGCTGCTTAACTCAAGTATTCTGTAATCCGACCACCGATCTTTTGATTTTTCATCCCGAAAATATTGAATGAGCTGACTTTTCCCGTTTTCTATTCTAAGCTTCAAAAGTCCTTTTTTTATTTTGTAATAAATATCGGTTTGGTTAAGAGTTCCAGCGTATTCTGCATCAATCTTATTAAGCTTTTTTTTTATTGAGCTTAATGACTTTACCGGCACTTTAATTTCCAAATTGAACGGCATAATTACTTCACCTTTAAATAAACGTGCAGCGCTTCCCTGCCTACACGAGGTTTTATAGTTTTTATTTTTTTTGAAAAATATTGAAGTATAAAATATTTAGAAAACAATTTGTATGTTTCAATACTGTCTATTCCAAACGGAGGAC
>JAIOIM010000238.1 GCA_019912505.1 Ignavibacteriaceae bacterium | reverse complement strand
TTATTCTTTTCTATAAATATTCAACTCCTAACGGAGTTTGGGAATTGTATTCAAAAGGTTTAAATAGTCCCACCGGCACTAAATATTTATAGAAACACAAGACCACAAAACAATTGCACTCCGTTAGTAGTGCCATATTTCCATGTTTTTATTTGATTTTATAACAATACAAGCATGAGATAAATTAGTTATCTAATTCTTTAAGTTGACGCCTATGCCTAAAGCGGAAAAGTTATTAAAACTCAATACTGTTGTTAATATTACCCAAGCCATCCGTCTCACACAAGTGCTTCTGAAATCCAACAAACAAATTTCTTGTGCTTGCTACTCCGCCAAGTTTTTCGGCAGCATCCAACTCGTTAGAGCAGCCCGAGTCTTTGTAAAGAATGTCGTCAATATTTTTAAAGGTTTGTTCGAACATTAAATAGCATCCTTTTTGTATCTACAAGCAAAACTCTGTTTCGATGTTTGGACAGAGACAACCACTTTTAATTATGCAAAGTTGAAGCATTCATTTTATAAAAGCAACTGTGCGGCTTAAAAATATCCTTACTCGTAATAGCTGTGTTTTTTGCTCCGCTCCGCAATTTTAGAGATAAGAAAAAGAGATAACAAATAATCCGTAAACGCAACGGACGGTTTATTCCCGCCCGTCACCTTGCATACAATATGATTTTATTATTATGCAACCACTGAACAATAAAAAGTTCACCACTGTCCAAAAGGTTATACTATTAGGAAAGAAATAGTGTAATTCATTTCAATAATCAAATCTACCTGATGGCATCATGTTTGAGTTTAGGTTGCAATAATTATTGGCAATAAAAATGAAAACAATTAGTAAAACAATCACGCTTGCATTCTTATCAATTTTCCTATTCTGTATTTTACCCGGCTGCGAAAACTTTATAGACGCTGAAGATGATTACGATTATTATGATGACTCCTGGGCGGATGACTATCAGGGTTGGGATGCCGCATTATACACCGAGTTAACGGTTACTTATTTAACCTTGTCTACGCAAAACAGTTCAGGTATACCCCGGTTAGATTTGAACATTAAAAACACCGGAGATGCTGTATGTAAATCGGTAGAAGCATACGCAGTTATAAAAAAAGAAAACAGGATAATAAATAACGGGACGGCTGCTGTGGGCGATATACCTGTTAATTACAATTCATCAACATCGGTAATTTTCTCAAAATCAATCTCCTACAACACCTCATATACTGTGGAAGTAATATTAAGCTGGTATAATGTGGATGGTGATTATTTCGAAACAGTTGTGCATCTCTAACTCAGGTAAAGCGCGGCGGATGTTTCTAACCGCATAAATATCCGCCGCTATTATTTAAATTATTGCCGGATTCGGACTTGAGTATTCTGCATCTCCAAAACCAAGGATCGGGTAAAAAATCATCGGAAGAAAAATTAAACCTGCCGCAAAACCGCCCCCCTTGCCGAACACTTTTGCAAGGTCTACCAT
>JAIOIM010000237.1 GCA_019912505.1 Ignavibacteriaceae bacterium | reverse complement strand
GGGTAAATGTATCAATCTTTTGGATTTTAATTCTTCTTTCGAGCGATTCACTCTTTGCGTTTAAATATTTTTTACCTGTCGCCGTAGTAACCGCCGGTATTCTATTGCCGAATCTCATCTACTTTAAACTTCAAAAAAATCTCTACAAAAATATTTCGAAAGATGAGGTGCATGAAAAATTACTTCAACTGCTTATAAGTTTTACACACGGAGAATGGGCTTTACGAAATTTGAACAGCCTGCAGCTTCTTTGTCAAAATGCTCCGAAAAATGGATCGGATGATTCGTTCCAAAACCAGTTTGAAGAACGGAGAGAAACATTCAAGAAATTAACAATGCCCGCAATTGAAAATATACTGGAATATTCTTCTTACATAAGCCTAAATAAAGTTTATACAAGCGATCTGCTTCGGATTACCGCATACTTAAAGAAAATGTTTATCGAAGAAACGAAATTAATTTCAAAAGCTGAGTATGAAATTGCCGCCGACTCAATAAAAGAATTAAAGATTAAGTTGAGGGAATTAAAGTCAGGTATTTTTGCAATTTTTTCGAGCGACCCGGTGGAAGTTATACGTTCCGTAAGTGATTCAGTTTTAATAATACTTGATGAAAAAAATATTGCTCTCGAAAAACTAAAGCAATACCGGAAGAATATACATGTACTCATTAAGCCTTATGAGCTTGCGGATATTATTGATAACTGCATTCAAAACGCGGTGCGGGCTATTGAAATATTTCCGGGGAAAATTACACTTTCACTAATTCAATTTGCTCCGAAAATTATGATAGAAATAGAAGATAACGGCAAAGGGATAATGAGTAAAAATTATGATAAAATTTTTGAACGCGGGTTCAGCAGCGAAAAAAGCACTGGGCACGGTTTATACATCGCCCGCGAATCGTTAAAAAAATATGGCGGCAGAATTTTTCTAAAAGAAAGCCGCCCCGGGAAAACTGTATTTGTAATAGAATTAAACGAAGGAATTTATAATGAAGCCGCTTCTGTTGTTAATTGATGATGATAATGAATTTATATCCGATCTGGTTCTATTACTAAAAAATGATTACAACTGCATATCAGCAAATACCGGTGATGAAGGATTAAAATTAATTGAAGAAAAATCGCCTGATGTTGTGCTGCTCGACTTAATGCTTGGCGAGGGAGTAAACGGACTTCAAGTTCTAAAAAAAATAAGTACGCTTGATGATAATCTCCCCGTAATTATGATAACCGATTATGCTTCTATCGATACCGCAATTGAAGCTATAAAAATAGGGGCATTTGATTATATAAGTAAAGCGCCGAATCTTAAAGAGTTTAAACTTCTTGTAGAAAGATCGCTTGAACAGAGAATTGCAAAAGTGCAGGCGCAAACATTAAGTGAAGAAATACACCGCCCTTATTCAACCATCATCGGTGAAAGCCTGCCGGCAATAAAATTGAAAGAAGAAATTTCTTTGTTTGCAGGTAATGATAACACAGTGCTGATTACCGGTGAAAGCGGCGTGGGTAAAGAACTTGTTGCGCGTCAAATCCACCAACAGAGCAGTCGGCGCAATAAACCTCTTGTAGCAATCAACTGCGCTGCAATGCCAAAGGACCTTGTTGAAAGTGAATTATTCGGTCACGAAAGGGGCGCGTTTACAGGCGCCGTATCAAAAAAGCAAGGTAAGTTTGAAGTAGCCTCCGGAGGTATAATTTTTCTTGACGAAATAAGCGAACTCGATTTAAACGCACAGGTAAAACTGCTCCGCGTACTCCAGGAAAAAGAATTTGAACGAGTCGGCGGCGTAACAACAATAAAATCTAACGTGCGGGTAATTGCCGCAACCAACCGGAATTTAAGAGAGCTTACAAAAAACGGTTTATTTAGGGAAGATCTTTTTTTTAGATTAAGTGTTTTACCAATCAATGTTCCTTCATTAAGAGAGAGGAAAGATGATATTGCGCTGCTGGCAAATCATTTTATAGCTTTAACCTGCAGCGACTCGAAAATTGCAAAAAAGAAAATTTCCGAAAGGGCAATGGAGTTATTGGTAAACTACGAATGGTCGGGCAATATAAGGGAGTTACAAAATCATATTATCCGTGCAGTTCTTGTGGCTCGAAACGATGATATAACTGAAGCGCATCTTGACCCACAGCTTTTTAATTCTTCAGGACTGGAAAAGATTCCTATAAAAATTCCGGAGACGTGGGAAGAAATGGATAGAATAAGAAAAGAAGAAATTGACAAAGCAGGGAGGAAAATTGAAAAACTATTTTTAGAAAATTTACTCAAAATCTTTGACGGAAACATTTCCAGGGCTTCAGAGCATATCGGAATTAATCGTACTAATTTTCATAAAATGATGAATAAATGCGGAGCCAAATTTGTGCGCCAACAAAAGTAAGTTTTATTGCATACCTGAATATTTATTTGCCGGAGAAATTATCACTTCCAAAATATTACCGTTCGCTTCAGCGAACAAATTAGGCAGAGAACTACCCTGGGCTTTAGCACCGTTCCAAAATTTTAATACTACGATAAATTATTATCCCGCACCAACAAAGTATTAATCGAGGCAACTTAAATTTTTGAGTGTTGTAGACACTAAATTCGAATATTAAAAGTACCACAGAAAGACTACGCTGTCTGATAAGGTTCTGAATCCCAATAGAGGCTGGCTTGTGTTATCTCTAAAATAAGAGTAGCTTTTAATTTATCAACTATTAAAACCCTATTACTTTCTTCATGCTTTTCTGATTTGTTTCATAAAAACCTTCATAACTAAATTTGAGCAAATCGAGCAAGTCGTTTTGATTAAACTCTCCATTCATCTCTTTTACTGATTTTGTCTGCTTTATTAAATTCACAATAAAAGCACCGGTTACTTTTTTCTTCGACATTATTTCTAAAATATCGTCACCGAATAAATCAATAAGATCAGGATCGTCTGTTTCTCTTTTTATTAATTGAAGATAGTTGTCACTGCTTAAATGACTGAAATCAATAAGTAAATCAAATCTACCAGGACGTGACGCGGCAATATCCACGAGTGTTTTATCATTTGTAGCTGCAAGAAAAAATATAGGGGTAGAATAAATCCCGTCAAGAGCATGAAGCAAGTCATTCAACTGGATGTTTTGCGCGGATGTTGTTCTATCTTGAGCAATAAAATCGAGATCATCAATAATAAGAAGACAGGGGATTAATTTTGAACCAAAGTCAAATATATCCTTAAAATCATAGTTTGTTCCCTTAATAACAATAGTAGTAATTTTTTGAAACGTGCTTCTAATTATAGAGCTGATCACCTGTGTTTTACCGGTACCAGGGCTACCGTTTAATAAATATCTAAGCGGCTTTTTAGCAATAGAATAATTTTCGATTTCATGAATCATGCGACGAACATGAAATTTTATATTTTCCGGAAGGAAAATATCATCTAAATTAATTTTGGGTACAGGTTTAATGTTGATTGATGACAATAAATC
>JAIOIM010000236.1 GCA_019912505.1 Ignavibacteriaceae bacterium | reverse complement strand
TTCCCAATCCGTGTATCCAACTTCGGCGGCGAAGTTCTTAGGTACGAAAGCATACGCGAGTGCATCGATGCACTTGAAAAAGGTGAAAAAGAAAACATTACTATTGCAGAATTCTGTGAGGATTCTTTGGTAAGAAAATATGGAAATACTTGGTACAATAAGTTTATAGGAGCATCCGGTAAATAGGTTATGTTATCATTACATCAAAAATTATCGCAGCAGCAACGATTATCACCGCAGCAGATTCAATATCAAAAACTGCTTCAGCTTAACACAATGGCGCTGGAACAGCGCATAAAAAATGAGCTGGAAATAAACCCGATACTTGAAGAGGTAATGGATGAAGAAATAGAAATATCACTTGAGCAGCTTGAAAAAGATAAAGAAAAAGATAGCGCAGCCGAAGACGAAACCAAAGATGATATTGATGCGTATGAAGATAACGAGTTTGAACTTGAAGACTTTATGAACGATACCGAACTCGAATATGATTATGAAAAATCTAATAGGAGTAATGACGAAGAAACATATCAGCCCCTTGCCCCGAACAGAGAAAGTTTAAGCGAGTACTTGCTCGAGCAGTTGCGACTCCTAGACCTTGATGACGAAATTTACAGACTTGGCGAAGAAATTATTGGGAACTTAGACCAGGACGGTTATTTACAGCGCGATCTATCTGCCATAGTGGAAGAATTGAGGATGTTCGAACATGTTGACGTTAACTTAGCACAGGCTGAAAAGATATTAAAGAAAATTCAAAGATTTGAGCCCGTTGGTATTGCCGCAAGGTCGCTTCAGGAATGCTTACTAATACAATTGCAAAATGAGGAACTCGATCCTTATTACAAATATCTTGCAGAGCAGCTTTTGATAAATTATTTTGATGACTTTACAAAAAAACGCTATGAAGCCATCAAACAAAAAATGAATTTTACCGATGACACCCTCAAGGCAACGATTGAACTGATTCAGCGTTTGAACCCGAAGCCGGGTGAAGGCAATATTGAATCCGCCGAGTTAAATCAAATTACGCCCGATTTTATTCTCGAAAAAATTGATAACAATTTTGTAATTACATTGAATGACCGTTCAATGCCGTCGGTTAGTATAAGCAGAACATATCTTGAAATGTTTAACATCAACAAACGCGCGAAAAAAAATAGCAGGGATAAAAACACGTACAAGTTTTTGCGCGAAAAGTTTGAGTCGGCAAAATGGTTTATTGCATGTATACAGCAAAGGCGCGAAACTCTTATGAAAATAATGCAGGCAATATTGGAAAAACAGTGGGAGTTTTTTGAAAAAGGACCAAAGTTGCTGCACCCTATGATTTACAAAGATATTGCCGAAGAAATAGGAATGGATATTTCCACAATAAGCCGTGTTGTTAACGGCAAATATGTGCAAAGCCCTATGGGTGTGCACGAGTTAAAATATTTCTTCAGCGAAGGCTTAAGCACCGACCAGGGCGATGAAGTTTCGAATAAGCATATCAAAGAAAGATTAAAAGAAATTATTGAAGCCGAGGATAAAAATTCCCCTTTAAGCGATGATAAACTTGCCGATATGTTAAACGGTGAAGGTATACATATTGCACGAAGGACGGTTGCAAAATATAGAGAACAGTTAAAGCTGCCTATTGCCAGGCTGCGCCGCGAAGTATGATAGATGAAGTTTTTGATGCTCTGATAATAATTTTATCATTCACTCTTTTTGGTGTGCTTCACTCTTATCTTGCATCATTAAAAGTAAAACAATACCTGGCAAATCGTCTGGGGAAGCATATGGCATTCTACCGGATTTTTTATAACGTAATAAGCTTTGTAATGGTTTATTTTATTTATGATTTAACACCCCGACCCGATGTACAATTATACAGTCTCTCAACACCTTTCGATATAATTATAATGATTCCGCAGTTATTAAGTATTGTGGGTTTACTCTGGACTTTAAAGTATTTTTCAGGGCGGGAATTTCTCGGTATCAATCAGGTGTTCAGATGGTTTTATGATGAGTATGATACAAAAGAGTTGGATGAACATCTTACGCTGCGAATCGGCGGACCTTATAAATATACGCGTCATCCCATTTATTTTTTTTCTATTACGCTGCTGCTGTTCCGCGCGGAGATGAATTTATATTACCTCATATTTTTAATTTGCATTGCGTTGTATTTTCTTATCGGATCAATTTATGAAGAAAAAAAACTTGTTATAATGTTCGGCGATGCTTACAGCAATTATCAAAAAAAGGTTCCGAGAATAATTCCTACAAAACTATTTAACCCTTACAAAACCTATTAAGGCATGAAAAAGATTTTTGCTTTACTTGTAATAATTTATTTTTTCCCATCTGTAACTACAGGTCAGGATACAAGTGTTGCCAAAGTCGGAAACAGCGAAATTACAACATCCGAGATGAAAGAACGATTTCAGTTTACTCCGCAGATATACACAAATGAACAACAGAGTGCCGAACAAAAAAAAGGAGAGTTGCTCTACTCGCTTATAGCAGAAAAATTATGGGCGCTTGAAGCAAAAAATCAAAAGCTTGATACCGCCGCTTCCGTTAATTCAGCATTTGCGTTGATAGAAAAAATGTACGCACGCGATGCCCTTTATAAAGCTGAAATATCCGACAAAATAGCAATCACCGAAGAAGAACTTACCCGTGAGGTTGAAAATTATTTTACAACACTTTCTCTTTATTTTTTGTTTACACCCGATTCTTCCACAATTAACTCTTATTATCAAAAGTTAAATTCAGGGGCTCCTGTTTATACAATATTAACTCCCGGCGAACTCGAAGTTCCGATGATTGAGGTAAATTATGGCGATATGAAATCGGATGTAGAAGATGAACTATTTTCGCTGAAAGAAAATGAGTACACTCATCCGACACCTTCGGGCGCGGGATGGATTATATTTTATGTAGCAAAGCGAACTCAAAAATCTTTTACATCGGAGGATGTAAATTCTTCATTAAAAAAAGTTGAAAAAATACTCCGCAAAAAAAAGGAGCAGAAACAGTTTGATAGTTTCATGAAGATATTTTTCTCGGGAAGAAAAGTTACTACAAACGGCAGCCTATTCTGGAGCATATCTGTACAAGCAGCGCAGCAGTTGCAGAAGAAAAAAGCATCGAACAACAGCGATAGCGTTATAGTTTATTTTGATCTTGCCGATTTTGAAGCGGCTGCCGCAAATTTAGGAAAAGACACCCTGACGATGGAATTTATAAATCTTGAAGATAAACCTATTACGGTTGAACAGTTTCTTCGTATTATTACGTTCGAAACGTTCGGTTCAAATAAAACCGATTTAAGTTCGGTTTCATATTTGCTGAACAAAAAAGTAAAAGAAGTTATTGAAAACGAATTGCTTGCTCGTGAAGCATTCGCAAGAGGTTATCAAAATTTGGCTGAAGTAAAAAAATCGATAGCGATGTGGCGCGACAATTATCTCGCCCGGTTATTTAAAAACGAAATTATATCATCGGTAAAAGTTGATGAAAGCGAAGTACGCGACTATTATGCAGCCCTGCGAAACGGCGAGCAGCAGCCCGTTATGGAAGTAAATATTAGTGAAGTTTTAACCGACAGCCTTGAGGTGATTGAAAAAGTTTTAAATGAATCAAAGATGGGAATTGATTTTAGAGAATTAGCAATAGAACATACAAAACGTATTTGGGTAAAGAAAAACAAGGGGGAGTTTGGTTTTTTTCCGGTTAACTCTTACGGTGAAATAGGAAAAGCCGCAGCACGAATGAGTATCGGTGATGTTTATGGTCCCATTAAAATCGATGAAGGATATTCGGTTTTCAAATTATTGGATAAAAAAGAAACCGATACAAAAACCAATCTTCCTTTTGAGCAGGCGAAGGGAGAACTTTATAAGGATGTCCGGTTAAAAAAACTTGCTAAAAAATTTATTGACACCACCGTTGAATTAGCAAACAAATATGGTGTGGAAGTAAACAACGCAGTTTTAAATAAACTTACGTTAACAGATTATCAAATGCTGGCGTTCCGTTATATGGGTTTCGGCGGAAGGCTGCTTGCCGTTCCGCTTACGCTGCCGTTTACAGAATGGGTAGCCCCATGGCTGAGTAAGGAAAAAATTAATCCTTAAAAATTTCAAGTCGTCAAACAATTCAATCGATTTGTGCAAGATAGATGTACAAATAATTTGTAAATTTGTTTTTTATTTATTTGTAATTGAATGACACTTTTTCTTAATTAGATAAAGTTTTCTACAAGGAGATTGTAATGGAACAATTTAAAGC
>JAIOIM010000235.1 GCA_019912505.1 Ignavibacteriaceae bacterium | reverse complement strand
GTGTATTACTTTATGACACTGCATCCCAACAATATCATTACTGTCTTTACTAAATAAAATAGTTGAAGCTTTATTTGCTTGAAGAATAATACCATTTCTATCGAGTAGAAATACCGAATCTTTCATCCCGTCAAAAGTAGTTTGCCACTTTTTGTTTGCTAATAATATTTCCTCTTCGGCTTGTATTCTATTTGTAATATCAATCAATGAAACAACGCGTTGTTTTGTGCCAAGTATAACGCCAACATCAAGCAGGGTATTTCTAACTTCTCCTTTTTTGTTTATAAGTTTTACTTCATATTTTTTCGGTGCAAGGGAGGGATTTTTTTTTCTAAGCTCACTATAGGTAATCATTAATTGCAAACTATCGGGGGCAACGTACCGTGTCCATTTTTGTCCAACAAGTTCCGTTGCACTATATCCCGTCAAATCCAGGCACTCGTGGTTTACCATTGTAATAATCGTATCTTCATTCACAATCATTGTGGCTGTGCCGGTAGATTCAAAAATTGCCTGGTATTTTGCATGACTTTCAAGCAGTACTTTTTCAGCCAGCTTCCGTTCAGAAACATCTCTTGAGACAGCTAAAATATTTTTTGGTTTGCCGTCATCATCTCTTATAAATGAAACCGTGCTTTCTATCCAAATGAGTGTTCCATCTATACAGTATTGTTCCGTTTCAACATTTCTACTTCTATCCGGCTCGGCACTTCCGAAAAACTCCAGTTCAAGTTCTTCATTAAATAGTTGTTGAATATTCTGCCATGAATGTGGTGTAAGAATATTTTTAAGCCCTAAAACCATAAATTCCTCAGCATCGTAACCAAGCAGGCGTTTTATTGATGGGCTTACATACACATAGTTTAAATTCATATCGAGTATAGCAATACTATCGGCAGTATTGTCCGCTATTAACCGATAACGCTCTTCACTCTCTCTAAGTTTTTCTTCCGCTAAATTTCGTTGAGCAATATCTCCTACGCTCGACCATATAAAAGTTTCATTATTTCTTTCAATTAGCCGCCCCCTTAGCCCTACTAAAACAAGCCTGCCGGATTTGTGGATGTATTCCTTTTCATAAGGTCCGTAAAAACCGGCGACTTCCAAAGATTTTAGTTGTTCTTTTTCTCTAATCCAATATTTTTTAGGGGTTATATCCCAATAGGTAAGTTGCAGCGTTTCTTCAACTGTTCTGCCAAGCAAATTTGCAAACGCTGGGTTTACGTCAACGAATGAGCCATCCATACGGCAGAGTGCTAAACCAACAATCGATTTATTAAATAGAAGTCGGTTGTATAATTCGTTTTCGCGCACTGCTTCTTCGGCTGTTTTACGTTTTGTGATGTCTGTTGATATACAGCTAATTGCGTAGACTTTTCCGTCAGAGTCGAAGAGAGGATTTTTTTCGGTTAGGTAATAATGTGTTCCGTCAGGTTCTATATTTTTTTCTTCAAATGTCTTGGGCTTTTTTGTCCTTATAACTTTAAGGTCGTTTTTTCTGTGCTGGGCTGCAATTTCTTTCGGCATAAAATCCACGCGGGTACTGCCGATTATTTTTTCTTTTGTAATATTTAATACAGCCTCTGTTTTTTTATTTACAAAAATAAATCTTCCTTCCAGGTCTAATACATATATC
>JAIOIM010000027.1 GCA_019912505.1 Ignavibacteriaceae bacterium | reverse complement strand
TTGGTATAGTTTTATACTTGAAGAGCGTAACTTTTTAAATTAGAGCTCTCTTTATTATTTAACTTCTGGATCACTTCCTCACACCGTTATCCTCGGGGCTTCCAAGATTTGAAATTACCTCAGTCCAACTTTTCCCAATTGAAGAGCGAAAACGCTTTAAAGCATCTTCAATAAATCCTTTGGGTGCCGGGGCAAATTCGTTATCGAGTATTCTTAAAGTTTTTTCTATTATCTCTACGTCGCTTATTTGGAGAGTTCCGCTTTCCTCTATAAGCTTTCTTCCGACATTCATAAGCGACTTTACATCTTCGGGATGCTTTTCCAGCATTTGGGGAATCCATTGTTTTTTATTTAGCTGTCCATACCATTCTTCAACATCTTTTCCGAAGCCTTCTTTATTTAGTTTTAACCTGCCTTTATTCAAAGCAACATTTACGGGGTCATCAGAACCCTTCAACACCCCTTTAGTTACAAGTTCATTCCACTGGGCGGGACATATAATTAATTCACATACATTGCAGTTTATATCTTTGACTGTAACTTTTAAGCAAAATGAAAATTTAACATCACAACATTCAAGATTTAGGACTGCAGGTTTTGTAATCTGCATTGTAACTTCTTGATTATTTAATACAGATGGAGAACCAGGCATCCAGCTTAAACTTTGAGTATTATTACTTAAAGGATCTAATGCGAGTCCTCCAATGTTTGTAGTAGTTGTTGAAAGATTACCGAATGAACCAATATTTGTGGGCTTACAATCAGGCTCAGAATATTCAATATGATAATCTATTACAGAAACTTCAACTTCTTGAATTGGAACGCTTCCTCCGTTAATCGTAAGAAAAATACCATCGTCCGTTTGAAATGCAGAAGCTGAAAAATCTTTAATATCGCAGCAAGGTTGGGGATCTCCGGTAGTATCACCTACGCAGTCAGAACTTAAACAAACATTATCCAATCCTATTTCTTCACTTTGATTAGCTCCCGTGCAATCTATATAAAATCCAATTGTTTCAACATTAGTTAAAATGGCATTCCATGCTGCTTGAACGGTTGTATAAGTACCCATTGAACCGTTCCAGTTTTGCCAGGTTCCCCAGCTATTACTTGGTAAGGGATCGTTTGAATTGATTGACATCAAAGGCAGACATATATGCTGCCAATCGGTTGTTTCATCATATGTATTATTAAGTACAAAAACGAAGGCTACATCTGGATTTTTGGGTGCTGTGTTCTTCAAAATACTATTTACATCCAACCCCTGAAATATAAAGATGCTGTTCTTAACGCTTAGAGGAGGTGTATAATTTCCACCATCACTTATCAATTTTAAATCAAAACAAAATGAGCAGTATTCAGACCAATCACCGCTGTAATCATCCGTGTTTACCAAGAAAGTTGCTCCGGAGAAATCAGAAGCAGATATAATATTTCCATTAATATTGGATGGGTCATTAATAACTTTGACTCTTGCCGGATGTAAGAACGACTGGCTGTTCCCAAGATTAGCATTTGAATTATAAATCCGCCAGAAACCTACATCCTGTACATAATTATTATCGAGAGGATAGTTTTCAAAATTATCACAATTAACTTCTTGCGCCTTACTTAAAC
>JAIOIM010000234.1 GCA_019912505.1 Ignavibacteriaceae bacterium | reverse complement strand
CCCCCGCGAAGCACGACAGAATTAAATTTAGACACAGAAAAATTTTCATCATTTTCGGCTTTGCGCGGCAGAATGATTTGGCCGTTGGCTAAGGGAAAAGTTATAAGATCCTCCGGCGAAGACAGAAATAAAAAATTAAATACAGTTACTATAAATTATGGTGTAGATATTAAATCAACCGGCGACATGGATGTTAAAGCAGTTGCGGAGGGAATAGTCTCTGCGATTGATTGGATACCCGGTTACGGCAGCGTAATAATAATAACGCACAAAGGAGATTATAGAACAGTGTACAGTCATTTGTCGGAAATATTTATTTCTGAAGGTGACAAAGTAAAAATGGGTACACGAATAGCAAAAGTAGGCGAAAGCCTTGAAGGCAATATATTACATTTTGAAATCTGGAACTCCCGGAAAAACCAGGATCCGGAAGTGTGGTTGGCGAGAAAATAACAATTACCACCGTGTCAAAACAAAGCTTAATAAAAAACATTTCTTCGCTCGGCTTTTTGCAAGTCTCAAGTTATATTTTCCCATTGATTACTCTTCCTTACCTTGTGCGAGTTCTCGGACCGGAAAAGTATGGGCTTTACAATTTTATTATTGCTCTGCTTTCGTACTTTAATGTTTTTATTGATTACGGGTTTAATTTCTCTGCTACACGTCAAATTTCAATACTCAAAAATGATAAGTTAAAACTTTCCGAAATTGTGTCGAATGTTTATACAATAAAAATATTCTTTACCATTATTTCTTCTATAATTTTAATTTTGCTTCTTCAATTTGTCCCAAGGCTTAGCGAAGAATATTATGCTTATCTAATTGGTTTTTCAATCGTTGTCGGCAATGCCTTGTTTCCCTTTTGGCTGTATCAGGGCTTAGAAGATACAAGAGTATTTGTAATTATAAATTTTATATTCAGGTTAATATTTACTGTCTCAATATTTTTTATGGTTAAAGCGGAGTCAGATGTTAATATTCTCCTTGGGCTGAATGGGGGTTCGTCTGTTTTAATTGGGTTGGTTGCAATTTTTGCACTCATAATTAAAGGCACCATAAAATTAAAATTCCCCAGAATCTCATCTATAAAGAAACAACTATCAGAAGGGAAGGATATATTTATTTCTAATTTAGGAATTAATTTATATACATCTTCTAATACGGTTATTCTCGGTTTTTTAACAGACAATACTGTCGTGGGAATTTTTTCTGCGGCAGATAAAATTCGGCTGGCAATTCAATCGTTATTCACTCCGTTTTCGCAGGCGTTGTTTCCTCGGTTTGCAGAACTATTCAGAAATTCTATTCAAGAAGCCAAACTGTTGTTACAAAAAGTTACAAAATATGTTTTGGCTGCCGAAGTAATTATTTTAATATTAGTTTTTATGTTTGCTGAAACTATAGTCAGTTTATTGTTGGGTACTGATTTTTCGGATGCGGTTTTAACTTTACGGTTATTAAGTTTTCTACCTTTAATAATTTCGATGAGCAACATCAGCGGCATAATGGTTATGTTGAACATTGGCAAAGATAGAAATTTCAAAAAAATTGTTCTAACTGCTGCAGTAATAAATAT
>JAIOIM010000233.1 GCA_019912505.1 Ignavibacteriaceae bacterium | reverse complement strand
GGTACATGCTTGGCGGCGATGTAAAATTTGCGGTATCGCCGGAGGGAAATGAAATATGTTTTATGAAAAACAACGAAAAACATATTGAAGCATCTACAAATGCGGATTTATTTGTAATTGATATAAACGGAAAAAATCTGCCGCAAAATATTACAGAAAAAAATAAAGCCTGGGATGGATACCCGGTTTATTCCCCCGATGGAAAATACATCGCTTATAAACTTCAAGCGCAGCCGGCATACGAAGCCGACCGCTACCGCGTAGCTGTTTATGACCGCGGGGCAAAATCTTCAAAAATAATAACCGAGGATTTTGATTATACGGTGAATGATATTTCCTGGGGTGAAGATTCTAAAACAATATACTTTACTGCTGACTTTGAAGGATACTCACCGTTATATAAAGTTAATATTGATGCGAGCCCGGTTGAACAGGTAAGTTCTAAACGTTCTATTTTCGGTTATCAAGTTTTGCAAAACGAACAACTGATTTATATGGCGCGTGCAATTGATAAACCTGGCGAGATATATTTTAAAGCATCCAAAGAGGGTGCAGAAGAAGAGTTAACATTTTTTAATAAAGATTTTCTTGATGAAATTGATGTAAGACCAGCCGAGCAGATGTGGGTTGAGGGCGCTGATGGAAAAAAAGTTCACATGTTTATTGTTAAGCCGCATAACTTTAATCCGAATAAAAAATATCCTCTAATCTTAAACGTACACGGCGGTCCACAGAGCCAATGGATGGATTCATTCAGAGGCGATTGGCAGGTATATCCCGGTTCCGGTTATATTGTTGCATTTCCTAATCCCCATGGTTCTACGGGTTATGGTTCGGCATATACGGAGGCTATATCCGGCGACTGGGGAGGTAAGGTTTACGAAGATTTAATGAATGTAACCGATGAATTGGAAAAACTTCCTTACGTTGACAAAGAAAAAATCGGTGCAATGGGGTGGTCTTTCGGCGGTTATATGATGAACTGGTTTCAAGCAAAAACAAAACGGTTCAAATGCCTTGCATCTATGATGGGGATTTACGATTTGAAATCAATGTGGGGCGCTACAGAAGAATTATGGTTTGTAAACTGGGATTTAAAAGGTCAACCTTGGAACTCGGATTTGTATAAAAAATTTTCACCGTCTAATTATGTTGAAGATTTTTCAACCCCTTCTTTAATAATTACGGGCGAGAGGGATTACAGGGTTCCTTACACACAGGGAGTTGAATACTTTAACGCGCTTCAAACGCTTGGTATAGATTCGCGTTTAATTATTTTCAAAAATGATGGACACTGGCCTAATGGTATAAAATCAATGCCGCTTTATTATAATGCCCATCTTGAATGGTTTCATAAATATCTCGGCGGAAGCAGCGCCCCATATAATTCAAAAGAGTTGATAAAAAATGTAACCTTTGAAGAATAATTTTTAACGGAAGTCACTGTTTCGCATACCCGAAAACTTTAGTTTGTGCATCGGTGTTATGTTGTTATCAGAATAGTAACTGTAAACATTTAAATTAGCTTCTTCTTCAATTTTACGATTTGTAAATCTTGATTCCGGAACTGCCTGCGCTCTAAAATTATTGCGCGACACAGAATTAAAATTGTGGTTGTTTAACACTTTGAATCTTTCTCCCGGCATGGCTCTCTTAACGGGTTGTGCCGGTTCTTCGTAATAATACTCAGGCTCAACGGGAGGCATTTCAGCCTGAACAAATTGCGGTGTCGATGGTTCAAGAATAGGTTGGTAAATATTTGTTTGTTTTGTATGCTTTTTAAGTTTGAAGAAAAAATATGAAAAAGCCACAATTGCAACTCCAACTAAAGAAAACATTTTTAATGCGGTAATTATTATTTCTATTAAGTTCATTCTTTTTCCTATAATTTACACTTTATTAATCAAGTATCGTACCAGCCTCAAAAGACTTCTTTTTCTGCTAATTTGTAACCATTTTTAAATCAGAAATGGGACGCAATCTCATTTTGAGACTTTACAGGACAGCATTTAATATTACTTTTAGTTAAATTTGAAAAAAAGCTAATTAAGTTTGATTTTACACAAAATGTTTGATAATTTAATCCGTTGTGTTGCAATGACTTAGATATTTTTCAATAACATAGGAGATGTGATTATGACAAAGGCTGACATTGTTGATAAAGTTGCAGCTGGAACCGGTTTAACCAAACTGGAAACCGAGGCGATAATAGAGGGATTCTTTAAGACAGTTATTGAATCTCTTAGAGAAGGAAAGGGAATTGAAATAAGAGGATTCGGCAGTTATAAGGTGAAGAAAAAAAATGCCCGACAAGCGCGCAATCCTAAAACCGGCGAACAGGTATTTGTTCCGGAGCATTATGTGCCGACATTTAAATTTTCAAAAGATTTTAAAGAGTCGGTAAATAAAGGTATGAAAGAAAAAGAAAAACAAGGTATATAGTTAGAATGAAATATTTTTGTCCAAGTTGCGGAACGGGTTTACAAAACGAGTATAATTTTTGTCCTTCGTGCGGATATAACTTGCAGGATATAATAAATGAAATTGCTCCAGCAGATATCCGCGAAGTTGATGAGATGGTTATTGTTTGCGATTCATGCGGTGAAGAAAATCCGGAAAATACTTCCACATGCCTGGGCTGTGGAGTAAAATTGACCGGTAAAAATGAACTACGAAAAAAAACAGTTACAGTTTCTGAACCGGTTGTTAAAAGAGATGTTTATAAAAAGGAACCTGCTCAAAAGATTTACAGATCAAAACCGCCGAAGCAAAAACGGCAGCAACCGTCTTTTGCAAAAAGCGGAGAAGCGAAAAAAAGTGGAGCAAAAAATCTTGGGGGAAAAGAAACACTTTTTATAATAGCCGGTACTATTATAGTTGCTGCAATTATTTTGTTATTGGCGGGAGTATTTGATTCTCCTTCACTCGTGCAGGAAACTTTTACCAATAACGCTCCTCCTGCAAATGACTCAGGTATCAATCTTGCGAACATGCAGCAGATCAGTCAGCTTGAAGAGCAGGTAAAAAATAATCCTGGCGATACACAGGCATTAGTAAATCTTGCTCATCTAAAAAATGATTCCGGTTTTTTTGAAAAAGCCATTGAAAATTATAACCAATATTTAGATATAGTTCCCAATGATGCCGATGCTCGTGTAGATATGGGTGTTTGTTATTACAATCTTAAAAATTATGATCTTGCAATAGCCGAAATGGAAAAAGCACTAAAATATAAACCCGATCATCAGATTGCACATTTAAACTTAGGAATTGTTAACTTAGCGGCTGGAAATATAGAAGTTTCTCAAAAATGGTTGAAGAAAGCCGTAGAACTGAATCCGAACTCGGAAGTTGGAAAGCGTGCAAAAGAATTATTAGAATCACATTAACATCGGAGGTAAGATATGCCTTGCGGAAAAAAACGCAAACGTCATAAAATGGCAACTCACAAGAGGAAAAAAAGATTAAGAAAAAACAGACACAAGAAAAAAATAAGATAGTCTGATTTATTTTTAATTTACTTTTTTGAAGAATTAATGGTGGATACTATTTTGTGTTTACCATTTTTCTTTTATAAGCCACCTTAGCTCAGCTGGTAGAGCAACGCATTCGTAATGCGTAGGTCGCCGGTTCGATTCCGGCAGGTGGCTCAACAACAAACCCCAAGCGCAACTTTTAAGTTTTACCCTGTCTTTTAATTTCTAATTCGGAAAAAGGTTCCACCCTTTTTTTTTGAGAAAATGACTTTTGTTAATCACCGTCTAAGCTGCTTTAAAAAAGACAAATTTATAACACCAAACTCAATCGAATTACTTTGCCAAGTTTCTTTATTCCAATCCATCATTAAAGCGCCTTACATGGCTGTTTGTGTTCGTATAAATGAAAAACTAAAATAGTTATATTTGCAAATAGGGTGGGGAAACTTTTGAACCTGAATGCGGAGTATTATCTGGTTGTTAACATGTTAAGTGATTAGCTCAGTTAGTAGTGTAACGCATTCGTAATGCGTAGGTCGCCGGTTAGATTCCGGAAGGTGGCTCTTCTCTTTTTAAAGTATGCTTCCTTTCAGTATTGAGCATCTTTTTTTATAAAAATACCACCCTAAAATAAAATCCTTCTCGGCTTTATCCTGTTTAGAAAATATCTTCCCACTTTACTCCACCATTAACTTCATTATTAAACTTGTTGTTACGGTATGTTTCTTAAGAAACTGGTGGAGCGGCAAAGCATTTTTTGCAAAATAATTCTTGACATTCGTGAAAAAATTGATTTACTTTGGAGTGTAGTGGGGAAAAGTGGCGCAAAATATTTAAATTATAGTTGAAAAGATGTTTAGAGGATATTTTTTACATACAGTTGATGCAAAAGGCAGATTTAGCATTCCGGCAAAAATGCGCAAGCACGTTTCGGCGGAAGCAAACAACAATTTTGTTTTGGTCAAAGGAACGGTGAACTGCATCGATCTCTACCCATTAGATTTATGGAGCGAGTTCGAAGCAAAAATGTTACAACTCAATCAGTTTGAACCAGAAAAAGCGCGCTTTATTAGAACGATATCTCAAGACCTTGCAGAGGATACATGGGATTCTCAGTCGAGAATACTTATTCCTCAAAAACTTCTCAAACACGCCCAAATTGAAAAAGAAATTGTTATTCTCGGTGCTCTTACAAAAATAGAATTATGGAATCCGCAGGTTTTTGAAGAATACATAAACCAATCGCCGGAAACCTATGAACAGATTGCAGCAAAAGTAATGGCGGGATGATGGATAATCATCATGTTCCCGTTTTGTTTAATGAATCTTTGTCGCATTTAATTACCAACCCATCAGGCGTTTATTTTGATGGGACTCTCGGTTTCGGTGGACATTCTTCCGGCATACTTCAGCGCTTGAATGAGAATGGTTTATTGATTGCCGCCGATGTTGATAAAGATGCTTTCGATTTTTCAAAAAAAAAATTTGAAACGGACAAGAGAGTAAAACTCTACAATTTAAATTTTTCTCAGATTGACATTATTTCAAAGATTGAGTCGGTTGATAAATTCACCGGTATCTTTGCCGACCTGGGCGTGTCTTCTTTTCAGTTGGACAATCCGGAGTCGGGTTTTACATATAGAAGCGATGCAAAATTAGATTTAAGAATGGACAAAACGCGAGTGGTAAACGCTGCAGACATATTAAATTCTTTCACAGAAGAAAACATAGCAAATATAATTTACCAATTCGGTGAAGAAAAAAACTCCCGGCAGATTGCTAAAAAAATATGCATTCTTAGAGAAAAAAAGTCGATATCCACAACTGGCGAACTTGTAGAAATTATAAAAGAAATTACGCCTCAAAAATTTTGGAATAAAACATTATCAAGAGTCTTTCAGGCATTTCGTATTTATGTAAATGATGAACTTGAAACACTAAAAAATTTTATTGATAAAGCTGTTGATTTGCTTGATGAGAATGGCAGACTTGTAATACTTACTTATCATTCACTTGAAGACCGTATAGTAAAAGAGAAGTTTAAGTATGAAACTCTTAGCTGCATCTGTCCGAATGATTTTCCGATTTGTATGTGCGATAAAAAACAGCGGCTAAAAATAATTACAAAGAAACCGGTTCTTCCTTCTGACGAAGAAGTAGCACTTAACTTTAGAGCAAGAAGTGCAAAACTGAGAGCAGCGGAAAAAATTTGAAAAAAGGTTCAAAGCCATTTATTCTTTATGCTCTTTTTGTAATTATAGCACTTACACTGCTTGTTCTTGGTTTTGTAGGTGTAAAGTTAGAAAATGAAATATTGGCAAAACAAAAACTTGCCGGTGAAGAGAAACTGAGCGCACTAAGGAATGCGCGTATTGACATTATTGCCGAGCTTCAAAATTATTCTGCAGAGGAAAGAATAATGGAGGTAGCGCTTAAAGAGCTAAACATGGTAAAGCCGGAACAACCGGCTGAAATAAAATATGTAAGTAAAGAAAAAATAGAAATGATTAATAAAATACTTTTGGAAAAATATGAGTAACGGCAGAGTACTTGTTGTCTCAACTCTCGTTGTGCTGTTTTTCTTCGTGCTTGTTTTTCAGCTTTTTAAAATTCAAGTATTGAAGCACGAAGAATATACTTATAAGGCGCAGCGTCAGCAAATGTCTACCGAAAGGATTCGCCCTGAACGGGGTTTAATTTTCGACCGCAATAATCTTCTGCTTGTTTACAATAAAAACGATATTTCATTTTACGTGGATATAAAATTAGCCAACAAAAACAGAAAGTTTAAAGTAAAAGAAAAAATTGCACGCAAATTTTCCGAAGTATTCGGCAAGAGCCAAACTTATTATTTAAGCTTAATGCAAACAGAAAAAAAACACATCTGTTTGATGGAAAAAGTTTCGAGCGAAAAAGCATTACTGTTAAAAAACTTTAGAGCCGCAGGGCTTTACTCAACAGAGGATCCATCAAGAATTTATCCGTATGAGAATCTTGCATCCCATGTTTTAGGTTACATTAACACAGAATATTCCGGCACGAATGGAATTGAGCGTGCGTATGACGATATTCTAAAAGGTGAAGAGGGACTTAGGCTTGTTGAAAAAAATGCTCTTGGCGAAACTATTTTAGTTTCCGAAGAAGAAGCCAAACCGGCGGTTCCCGGAGATAATCTTTTCCTAACAATTAACAAATCTTATCAATCAATTATTGAAGAAGAATTAGACAACGGGTTAACTAAGTACGGCGGAACATCAGCCGTAGGTATTATTATGGACCCGAACACCGGAGAGATTCTAGCACTTGCAAATAAAAAAGATTATAACCCGAACAGTTATTCAAAATTTAGTGATGATGATAGACGCAATAGGTCTGTAACCGATACTTACGAACCCGGCTCAACATTCAAAGCAATAACCATAGCTTCGTTATTGGATCAAAACCTTTGCCGGTTAGATGAAACTATTAATGTTGAAAACGGAACATACAAATTTAAAAATGTTTACATACGCGACTCGCACAACAATAATAAACTTACAGTAAAAGGTGTAATAGAAGAATCGAGTAATATAGGAATTTCAAAACTTGTGCAGCGGATTGATGATGAATTGTATTATAAGTATGTACGGGGTTTTGGATTTGGTAATTATACAGCATCAAAACTGCCCGGCGAGGCTAAAGGCAGTCTGAAAAAACCGAATAATTGGACATCATTAACTAAAACTTTTGTCTCATTCGGTTATGAAATTTCGGTAACGCCGTTGCAGCTTGCAGCAGCTTATTCGGCTATCATCAACGGCGGCATTCTGTATGAACCTCTTCTTGTAAAAAAACAGATAAAACGAAACGGTGTTGTAGTAACAGAATCAATGCCTAAGCAGGTCAGAAGAGTAATTTCAGAAGAAACATCCCACACAATGCGCGAGCTACTTGCTGCTGTAGTAGAGCGTGGCACCGGAAAAAATGCTGCAATCAGCACAGTACGCGTTGGCGGAAAAACCGGCACATCACAAAAATTGATTGACGGCAGTTATTCGAAAGCAGAGTATAATTCCTCATTCATCGGATTTTTTCCGGTAGAAAATCCTAAAGTAGTTTGTCTTGTATTGGTTAACTCACCCACGCTTGGCAGATACGGAGGCGCGGTTGCTGCCCCTATATTTAAAGAAGTGGCTAAGAGAATAGTTGATTCGGATGTAAATAAATTCCTTAAAAAGGAAACGACAAACTATGAAATAAAATATGCGGTTAATCAATCTGATGACAAAAATGATATAAAAATAAAACATACAAACAATCTTGCTAAACCTTTTACTTCGGCAAAAAATATTCTTAAAAACAAAATGATGCCCGATTTAACAAACCATTCTTTGAGGGATGGTATTTTGTTGTTAACCCAATTAGGTATTAATTATGAAGTTATCGGTAGCGGCAAAATTGTAAATCAAAGTGTTGAGCCCGGAACTCGTTTGCACGAAGGGATGAAATGCCGTTTGGATTGTAAAGAAATATCTGTAGATGGTACAGAAGTATACTAATGAAATTAAGTTATCTACTAAATAGCGTAAACTTTATAAAAGTAATCGGCAATATCGAAAAGACTGTTGCCGGAATTACAAGCGACTCAAGAAAAGTTGGTGAAAATTTTGTATTTGTTGCTATCAAAGGATTTAATGTTGACGGGCATAAATTCATTGGCGATGTAGTAAACAACGGTGCAGCGGCGGTTATTATTGATGCTCGTGAAAATGTAGATGATTCAGTTTTTGCCAATTCCAATGTGGTAAAAATTGAAGTTGACGACAGCCGTAAAGCCTTAGCAGAAATTTCGCATTGTTTTTATAATGAGCCTTCAAAAAAATTAAAACTTATCGGGGTCACCGGAACAAACGGAAAAACAACAACAACTTATTTTATAAAAAGTATTCTCGAAGCTGCCGGTTACAAAACAGGACTTGTAGGAACAATTGTTAATATGATTGGAGAAAAAGAACTTCCTTCATTATTAACTACGCCCGAGTCAAATGACTTAAATGAACTTCTAAATAAAATGAGCTTAGCCGGTTGCGAATACGCTATAATGGAGGTTTCCTCACACTCGCTTGTATTAAACCGTGTACATGCTTTAGAATTTGCCGCTGGAGTATTTACAAATATAACTTCGGATCATCTTGATTTTCACAAGACTTTTAATAACTATCTCGAAACGAAAAAAATATTGTTCAACAAACTGCCCGACACATCTTTTGGAATTTATAATTTGGATGATAAAAGCAGCAGTAATTTTGTTGACGGCTGCAAAGCAAAACTACTTTCTTACGGGCAGCATACCGCATCGGATTATTGCATAAGCAACATAAGTTACAATATTGAGGGCACAAAATTTAATTTGAAAACTAAGGGAGTTGAATATCCTTTATTTACAAAATTGATTGGCGAATTTAATGCCTACAATGCAGCGGCAGCTTTTACGGTAACTACTGCCCTGGGTATTAGCTATGAGACAGCAATGAGGGGTATAAAAAATACTAATCAGGTACCGGGTAGATTTGAAGTTATCGGCAGCGGCGATAAGAAAGCAATTATAGATTATTCGCACACCGCAGATAGTTTGGAAAAAACTTTACAGGCTTTGAACGAACTTGTGAAAACCGAAAGACCAATTTATACTGTCTTCGGGTGCGGTGGAAATCGTGATAAAACAAAACGACCGATAATGGGGAAGATTGCCAGCGAGTTGAGCACAAAAGTAATTGTCACTTCAGATAATCCAAGATTCGAAGA
>JAIOIM010000232.1 GCA_019912505.1 Ignavibacteriaceae bacterium | reverse complement strand
TTTTATATAATTTTTCGGAGGATATAACACTCCTCAATTGTTCACCGGGGGCAGTAGGTCCATGTTTTTCTTTTTGCCCGTTGCCTATTATAAAATTTAGTGTGCTGAAAATCTCGTTAACATTTGTTTCTTTTGCAGTACCCACATTAAATATTTTTTCCCCGGTTTCATTAAGGGTTAGCAAATTTGCTTTTACAACATCACCGACATAAACATAATCCCTAGTTTGCAAACCATCTCCGTTGATCACTGGCTGTTCACCATTTAAAAGCTTTGTTGTAAAAATGGCAATTACGCCTGCTTCACCAAATGGGTTTTGTCGTGGTCCGTAAATATTTGCATAACGAAGTATCGAATAATTTAATCGGTATTGTTTGTTGTAAAAAAAGAGATATTTTTCAACCGCAAGTTTGCTAATTCCATAAGGGGAAACCGGAGAGGTAGGATGTTGTTCGTCCGCGGGGAAGTATTCTTGTTCGCCGTAAACCGCGCCGCCTGTGGAAGCAAACATAAATTTTTTAATACCGTATTTAACGGAGTTTTGCAAAAGATTTATCGTTCCGATGATATTTGTATTCGCATCAAAAGCAGGGTCGTTTACCGAGCGGCGTACATCCATCTGAGCGGCATGGTGGTTAACAATATCAAATTTTTCTTCCTCAAAAAGTTTTGCTAGGTTGGGGTCGCATATATTAGCTTTTACAAATTTTGCTTTCGGATTTACATTTTTTTCAAAACCTGTCGACAAATCATCAAGAACAACAACATCATGCCCGGCGTTAATGAATGCATCAGTTATGTGGGAAGCTATAAACCCTGCGCCGCCGGTTACTAAAATTTTCAAATGTTTAATCCTTGTATAAATTATGGTTGTAAATATATTGGTTAACGTTTTTAGGGACAAGAAAATCGATACTTTTTCCGGTTCTTACCCGATTCCGGATTTCAGTAGCGCTAATTTCTATAAACGGTGTATCAACAAAAATGGCTGACTTATAATATTTATCTTTTTCATTCGGTTCATATTTTATTTTTCTGTTGAGCACTATTAGTTTTACCATTTGCAAAATATTATCGGGTTGTTTCCATGTATCGAACTTTAAAATATTATAGCAGCCGATAATCAACTCAATATTATCATAT
>JAIOIM010000231.1 GCA_019912505.1 Ignavibacteriaceae bacterium | reverse complement strand
GAATTAATTAATTTTTCTTTGCAACTTGGTTCGGATGTGCCGTTTTTTATAAACCCGCTTCCATCGTTTGCCGAATCGCGCGGCGAAGTTCTTAAATCTTTTGAAATTAAAATCAATAAACCTGTGTTAATTATAAATCCCGGTATTCACATTTCTACAAGCTGGGCTTTCGGAAATATTACACCCCGGCAGCCTGAAAATTCACTGACCAAAATTTCAGCTAAAGATTTTGAAACTATTTCGTCATTAAAAAATATTATTACAAACGATTTTGAAAAAATTGTTTTTGAAAAATATACCGAAATAGCGTCAATCAAAAATCAATTATATAAATACGGGGCTGAGTTTGCTATTATGACGGGTACTGGTTCAACAGTATTCGGAATTTTTAATACATTAGATGATGCGAAATACGCATCAGACACATTTAATAAAAAATATTTTAGGTTTATCCATTATGAAATATAAAATTTTACTCTTTGCTTTTTCTTTATTTTTATTCGGGTGCTCTGCAAGTAACGAAGTTACAATAAATCCGAGAAGTTCCTGGAATGCATCCGAACCAAAACCGTTTGCTAACCAGGTGCCTGTAAGAATAACCATTCATCACGAAGGAACAAAGTTTGAGAAAAGTGATGATGCCACGAAACACATAAAAAATGTTCAAACCTGGGGAATGGGGAAAGACCGTAACTGGGTTGATATTCCATACCATTTTTTAATCGACCCAAACGGGAATGTTTATGAGGGAAGAAATGTTTTTACAACCGGTGAAACTGCAACCGAATACGATCCGACCGGACATTTGTTGATATCGTTAATGGGTAATTTTGAGATTCAGGAAGTGAGTCCTGAACAGCTTGATGCACTTATTAAACTAACGGCATATTGCTGCAAAAAATATGATATTTCACCGGGAACAATCGCTTCGCACAGAGATTACTCAGAACAAACCGATTGCCCCGGAAAAAATTTATACTTCAATTATATAAACAATGGATATATAAAAGAAAAAGTGAAAGAGCTGCTCAACTAACCGCTCCTTCTGTAAATTCAATATATTCTTTTGCGGCGTTAACCTTTACTTCAATACCGAACGGCAAAGTTGCCTTTGCGGGAATATGTCCGTGTGGAAAGTTATAAACTACGGGAATATTTAAATGCCCGAAATAATCATCGATAACTTCACCCAGTGATAATGTTTTTTTCATCGGGTCGTGTTCGTTGCAATCTGAAAAAGAACCCAGTATAACGCCGGCAATCTCGTCTAATGCTCCCGATAATTTAAGTTGACTCAACATTCTGTCAATCCGGTAAGGAACTTCGCCGACATCTTCAAGAAACAAAATTGAATTTTTAAAACTCGGTAGATAATTTGTGCCAATTAAACCGGCAATAAGTGCAAGGTTTCCCCCGACTAACATTCCGCTGGCGTTCCCTTTTGTAAGCTTAAAAATATTTTCGTTTTCTGGTAATTCAACTTTGCCCATCTTCTTTTCTGATGTAATCATTTTCCAAAAGAAGTCCTCGGCATACGTGTTTACCTCATCGTAAAAATCAACAGCGAGCATGGGACCAGCAAAAGTAACCAGACCGGCATTTTTAAGGAACGCCATTTGTAGCGCTGTAATATCGCTGTAACCGATAAATATTTTTGGGTTATTTTTTATTTTTTTGTAATCAATTTTATCAAGCAAACGCGGTGTGCCGTATCCGCCCCTAACGCATATAATTGCTTTAACTTCTTTGTTCTGAAATAGATTGTGCAAATCATTTAACCTCTCGGAATCTGTGCCTGCAAGGTAACCGTGGTTTTTACCCACATGTTTGGCAACTAAAACTTTGTAGCCTCTTTTTTCAAGATACTTAACTCCTTTTTCTATTCGTTCTAAATCGTCCGGACTGGAGGCGGGTGATAATATACCAATCAAATCGCCCTGCTGAAGTTTTTTGGGTTTTACAATTCTCATAAACAGACACAACTATTATAGTTAACAAATTTGAAATTGGATGTGAAGTTAATGAAATGGTAATTATCAATCAATTGACAGGTTAAGTTATTTTACAAATTGCAATTAATGGCTCCTCTATTATTTGCAAATTTTATTGGTAAATGATGTTAAAAGCAGTCGGTTATTAAT
>JAIOIM010000230.1 GCA_019912505.1 Ignavibacteriaceae bacterium | reverse complement strand
GTATAGGCGAGAAGTATAATATTGTTATGAATATGACCGGCAGCGAGTCAAGAATGTCCGGCAATTATTATTATACAAAATATGGGGAACCGATAAGTTTTAGTTACAGCAGTAAAATTGATGCACTAGGTAAATTTGTTATTGAAGAAGAAAGTTTAACCGATGACGATAAAAACCGCGGAATATTTCGCGGCAGTTTTATTGATGAACATACTATTTCCGGATTTTGGAAAAAATCATCGTCAAATGATTCTTTAAAATTCCGGTTGACAGAAACTTATACAGACGGCGCGGTTAAGTGTGTAATGAAATATTTCCACAAAGAGGTGGATTCCGTAGTATCAATTTCTTTTGAGTATCCTGAACTTAAAGCCGCTGATAATATAAATAAAACAATAAACAAAGAACTCCTCGGCAAAGAAAATAAAACTATAATTCATACAAAAGATTTTGATGAAGCCATGATAGCTTATGTACAGCGATATAAAAAAGAAGTTTTAGAGGATACACTTTACGGCGAATATAAACCGCCATACTTTAGCGAAACATCATTAAAAATATTTTTTAACACGGGCAGCATACTATCACTCGAAGGGTTCGGTTACGTGTTTGAAGGGGGCGCACACGGCAATTACTTTTACAATTATAGCAACTTCGACTTAAAAACCGGCAATCAAATTCAGTACGCTGATATTTTTAGAGAAGACCACAAAGCTGAACTTAACAATGTCGGAGAAAAAATATTCAGGGAAAGATTTAAAGTCGATCCAAATCAATCCCTTGCAGAACAGGGGTGGTTCGGCTTTGAAAATGGATTTTACGTAAGTGATAATTTTGCAATTTGCAAAGGCGGATTACTTATTCGTTATAACCCTTATGAAGCCGGCGCATATGCCCTTGGCGCACCGTCGATTTTTATTCCTTACAAAGAGATAAAAAACATTTTAAAAGAAAAGAGTGTGCTGGAAAGAATTTTCTAAATTTATTTCGTATAAATCCGGCGCAAGAAAATGTTTGTGCCCGATTTATAAGGGCTGCTCCCGTTCCTTCTGAACTAATAATTTTGCGCCAATAATGTATTTGTGTTCTACATTTAAAACCCCGGCTATCATCTTTATCAATTTATCTTCGTACTTGTCGAGTGTATCATCAACATAAATAAGCCGCCAAAGGTTTTTAATGAGTTCAAACTTTTCATCCGAAGAAAAATTTTCATTTATTATCGAAGCAAACTCATAAATACTTATGCTGTCTTTAACTTTTTGCTCGCTCAGGTCAAGCAACTCCAGCACTTCATCATCATTAAGTGAAAAGGTGTTTTTCATTATTGAAATAATGTTGGCTCTTTCACTCTCCGAAAAATCATCATCAGCCTGCGCCATCTGAACGAATAAGGCGCATGTAGCTACACGAAGTTTCTCCTCCTGATTATATGTTGTGCCGGATTCGTTACCGGCGTCCGGGTTAAAAAACACTTTCTTAAAAAAATCTAACATTAATCTTCACTCTCTATTGTAACTTCTTTTCTTTCTTGCGGGGGACGTTCAAAAGTAATAGCCATATCGTTATAACGCCCGGCTAATTCATAAGTAACCTGATCCCATGTAAAACGCCACGACCAGTTGCCGCCGAGTGTACTCGGGAAGTTCATTCTTGCTTCATTGCCGAGGTTTAATACATCCTGCATTGGAATTATTACTACATCAGCAACCGAAGCATAAGCGGTACGAATTAATTCGAAAACAATATCATCGCCATAATAATTTAAATATTTTTGAGTCGCCTCGAATATATCGTTATCCGCGTGTTTGGCTTGTTCATAATATGAGCGTGTTGTATCGTTATCGTGTGTTCCGGTATAAACCACACAATTTTTTACAAAGTTGTGCGGTAGAAATTTCCATTCCATTTCTTTACCGAAGGCGAATTGCAAAACCTTTAAACCGGGGAATTCAAATTTATCGCGCAAAGCTTCAACTTCATTGGTTATTACTCCAAGGTCTTCGGCAATGATGGGAAGTTTTCCAAGATGTTTTTTTATCGAGCTAAATAATTTTTCGCCGGGTGCTTTTACCCATCTTCCTTGTATTGCATTTTCTGCGTTGCCAGGAATTTCCCAGTAAGCTTCAAAACCTCTAAAGTGATCGATACGAATTAAGTCAACAAGTTCTAACATATTTGCTAAACGCTGCCGCCACCATTTGAAATCGTCTTTTTCCATTTCGTCCCAACGGTAGAGGGGGTTTCCCCAAAGCTGTCCGGTTGCGCTAAAATAATCCGGTGGTACACCGGCAACTGTTTTTAGATGTCCTTCCTCGTCAACAGTATAAAGCTTTTTTTTTGCCCAGAGGTCTGCGCTGTCGTAAGCAATGAAGATAGGCATATCGCCAATAATTTTCAGACCTTTTTCGTTAGCATAATTTTTTAACTCTTTCCACTGTCTGAAAAAGATAAACTGTACGAACTTATGATAGTTAATATCATCGGCTAATTTTTCTTTCCATTCAGCCATTGCCTTTTTTTCGCGACGGACTAATCCTTTGTCCCAGTAAATCCATGTTTTATCATTATGGAAACTTTTTGCCGCCATAAAGAATGAATAATCATCTAACCATTCTTTGCTGCTTTCGCAAAATTCTAAAAATAGCTCTTCAATACCGTGTTTGTGAGTTTTAAAATTTGTGTAAGCTTTTTTTAATAACTCTTTTTTATAATTGATAACTGTACCGAAATCAACGCAGTGGGGATCAAAAGAAAAATTGTGGTTTAAATCGTCAACCGTAAGAAAGCCATTATCACGCAAACGTTCGGGGCTTATTAAGTTAGGGTTGCCAGCAAATGCGGAGAAACATTGGTAAGGGGAATCGCCATAGCCTGTTGGACCGAGAGGCAGCACCTGCCAAATCTTTTGTCCGGCAGCTGTTAAAAAATCGATAAAGTTATAAGCCTCTGTTCCAAGATCGCCGATGCCGAATCTTCCGGGGAGCGAGGTTGGGTGTAATAATATTCCAGCGGATCTATCTAAACTCATAATGCCTCAGTTTTTTTAAATGAAAAAATAAGCATTGCCGGGGTTAAAAGAAAAGGGATAATTGTTAATGGTTGGAATAAAAAAAGCGGTGTTTCTTTTCAAAAACACCGCCGCATATCTAATAAAAATTAAATATTATAGACCGAATTTATAAAGAGCTGTTAGACCAACATAAGTAGCGTTTGTGCCAAAGCTACCATATTTTGCAAATAGGTCAACTGCGCCCATTCCGTAGCCAACGCCAACGGCATAACCGAATTCTGAACTGCTAACGGTGGTTTCGGGAGTTGTAAAACCAAAAAAGGTCTGTGAAGGAACGGTATATGATACCATATTTAATCCCGCCTGAACTGCTCCATAAAAGTCATCGGCAAAATAGTATTTTGTGCCAACCATTAATGGAATAACTGACCAATCTCCGTACTTTACTGTTAGACCAGCGATGGTTTCTTCTTTACCGGAAAATATTAAATAACCGGTTGTGAAAGTACCGACCATTTTGTCACCAAGTTCATATTCGCCCTGAACAGCTCCGCCAAAACCGAGGCTTGTTACGTCACCGAATGTTCCCATCGGCATACCAACAAAACCTCCAACGCCAAGCTGCATTTTGCTTTGTGCGTTTGTTAAGCCAGCCATTAGAATAAACACGAACAGAACTGCGATCAATTTTTTCATTTCGACTCTCCTAAAATGATTATTGTGTGATTGATTTATTAAATGAGTATTTTCTCATCTAAACTTTATGAATGAAGTTATCGTCGTCCGAAAAAGAAAAACCAAGTAATGATGCGTTTCCAAGGACATACTCAAATTTAATATGCCTGCATAATTCAATAGCGGTTTCTTTATCGGCAGCCGTTATTATATTAAAACCTTCTTTTGTCAATAGCTCCCGCAGTTTTCTTAACTCCTGGGCATCTTCATCTAATACTAATATTCTATTGCGGGCTTGGTTCATATAATTCCTTACTTGTTGTAAGGATGTTACAAATGCTATACCATTAAATAAATGAACAAATGTGCCGAAAACACAACGAAATATAAAACAAAATAAATTAAAAAAACAAATATCGTAAAGATGTTATATAATCAGCAAAATTATTGTCGTAAAAAAACGACAAACAACGGTGTGAAATTAGTAAGTTTATTTATCATTGTCCATAAATTTCTTTAAAAATAAAAGAAAATTTGCCAGACTTTAAAACGCTCCGCGAGATAATAATGAAGTTAATGAATGCAAAAAAAAGTGAAAGCAACTAATACTCGATAAAAAAGAAAAAGTATAGAGAATATTTCTGTTCCCCATACTTTAAAATTGTTTTATTCTAAATAAGTATAACCGTATAACCCGGAGCGATAATTCGACAAAAATTCCTTCCCTTCCTGTGCCGAAATTACACCCGATTTAACGGATGTAGTAACCCAAGTTTCAACTATGCGTACAAGTTTTTTTGCGTTGTACTGAACATAATCCAAAACCTCCGCCACCGATTCGCCATCGATAATTTGATCAATGTTATATCCATTATCATCAACCGAAATATGAACCGCGTTTGTATCGCCGAAAAGGTTATGAAGATCACCAAGAATTTCCTGATATGCGCCGACGAGAAATACGCCGATGTAATATGGCTCTTTAGGATTTAATGTGTGAACGGGTAAGTAGTGTGAAAAATTTCTCGTTGAAATAAAGCTATCTATTTTGCCGTCACTGTCGCAAGTTATGTCCTGTATTGTAGCCGAGCGTTCCGGTTTTTCATCAAGTCTCTGAATCGGGATAATCGGGAATATCTGGTCAATTGCCCATGAATCCGGCAGGGATTGAAATACTGAAAAGTTGCAAAAGTATTTATCCGAAAGGAGCTTTCTTAAATATAACAGTTCATCGGGCACGTGTTTAATCTCGGTTGTCATCTGCTGTATGTCTTTTGCAATTGCCCAAAACAAACGCTCTATTTGGGCTCTTGTTTTTAAATCGAGGAAGCCAAGACTAAAGCGGTCGAGTGCCTCTTCTCTTATTTGAAGTGCATCATGCCAGGTTTCAAGCATTTTTGTTTGATTCAAATTTTCCCAAAGTGAGTAGAGTTCTTTCAGCAGTTCATGGTCATCTTTATTAATTTCTTCATCATCTTCCCAAACGGGCAGTTTTGATGATTCCAAAACCTCGAATACTAAAACAGAATGGTGGGCAGTAAGGGACCGCCCCGACTCTGTGATAATGTTAGGATGCGGAAGCCCGTTTTTATCGCTCGCATCAACCATTGTAGCAACGGCATCATTAAGATATTCTTGTATGCTGTAGTTTACGGAGCTTTCGCTGTTTGATGAGCGCGTGCCGTCATAATCAATACCAAGCCCGCCGCCTATATCTACAAATTGAACTTTAAAACCAAGTTTGTGCAGTTGAACATAAAACTGCGAAGCTTCTCTAATTGCAATTTTAAATCTTCTGATTTTATTAATCTGGCTTCCGATATGAAAATGAATAAGCTTTAAAGTATCCTTCATC
>JAIOIM010000229.1 GCA_019912505.1 Ignavibacteriaceae bacterium | reverse complement strand
GTACATAAGTGCCGCACAGCGTTTTATAATTACACTTTATTACTCAACAAGAATTGTGTAATTAAAGTTTTATAAAACGTGCAAGCTGATTAATATTTTTTTGCAACGGGAAACAGATTATTTGAGGCGGATAAGAATATTTGGGGTGCGGAAAAGGATTAGCGGGGAATTGAAATCAATTTATTAAATTTGGAAATCGATATATCGGAGACGGAAATCAATGCGGTGGTTATGGAAATTGATATGCCCGATCCGGAAATGAATATGGCAGATTTGAGATTGATTTGATAGCTGCGAAAAAGGATATGGTGGATGTACAAATGGATATGTCGGAGACAGAAATGAATGTTGTGGATGTGGAAATGGTTGTTGGGGGAGCTGAAAAGGATATGTGCCTGGTTGGAAACATTGTTTTTGATACGGAAACATCTATTCTGTAAACCGGAATGAAAAGCTGTGATCCGGAAACCGGTTATGACTTCAATGCGCTTTGTTATCTCGTGTGATATTTTATTGAACCCCACAGAGTTCCGGTTTGAGGGGTGGGATTTTTCTACAAATATTAAGCCTCTACAGAGTTTGAACAGATTTTGAATGCAATTTAATCGTTCAGTTGTTTTTAAACGGTATAAACACCAAATAGTTGGGCTTCGACACTTCGACAAGCTCAGTTCAACGCAAACTCATCCGCCTAATGGCACTATTAAAAAATAAAAAAACATGTGGTGCGGTATTATAGCCCGGTTTACCGGGCTTTTTTCGTGCAGCGTGCTGGTTTACCGGCACGTGCATTTCAACGCACACATTTCGGCACGCGCATTTAAGGATGGAATTAGCAATTAAATAATAACAGGCGCATGGTTTGCCGTGCGTCCGCTTATAGAATATATTTTTATTTGATGAGCGTCATCTTTTTGGATGTCTTAAAACTGCCGCTTGTTATTTCGTAAATGTACAAACCGCTCGCCAGATTATTGGCGTCAAAGGTTACTTCGTAACGCCCTTTTGTTTTGTATTCGTTAACAAGTGTTTTTACTTCTTTCCCGAGTATGTCGTAAACCTTTAATGTTACCAAACCGTCTTGCGGTATTGCGTAACGGATTGTGGTTGTTGGGTTGAATGGATTGGGGTAGTTTTGGGAAATGGCGTAAGTAGTTACGTTAACATTTTCACCC
>JAIOIM010000228.1 GCA_019912505.1 Ignavibacteriaceae bacterium | reverse complement strand
GTTTACGACGGCAAATTTGCCATTGAAGCAATAAAAAGAAATAACTATGATATACTTCTTTTAGATCTTAATATGCAGGATGTACAGGGGGAAGAAGTACTAAAATTCGTATCCGATTATAACTCCTCGGTACAAATAATTGTATTAACTGCCCAAACCGAAGTAAGAAAAGCTATAGAATGTATTCGCCTCGGCGCTTACGATTTTATAACAAAGCCATATAATTTTGATGAACTGCTGATTACAATAAATCGCTCACTCGAGCATAAAGATCTTATTGTAAAAAACCAGATTGTTTCCGAGCAGGTAAACAAAAAATTTTCTAATCGAATTGTAGGCGAAAGCCCTGAGCTGCGTAAGGTTATCACATTAGCCCATAAATCTGCCCAGTCGGATTCCAACATTTTGATTGAGGGTGAAACCGGTACCGGAAAGGAACTTTTTGCCGAGTATATTCATAAACACTCTGACCGGGATGATAAACCTTTTGTAGTTATTAATTGCGCTTCTCTGCCTGACCAGCTTATTGAAAGCGAGCTTTTTGGTCACGAAAAAGGAGCATTTACCGATGCAAAAAGCTCAAAACAAGGTTTAGTAGAAATTGCACACGGTGGCACTTTATTTTTGGACGAAATTGGCGAATTAAGTATTACGCTTCAGCCAAAACTGCTTCGTTTTCTTGAAAACGGGGAGTATAGGCGCATTGGTGGTGTTACAAACCTTACTTCAAATGTAAGAGTAATCGGAGCTTCCAACCGGAATTTATTAGAAGAAGCCGACAATAAAAACTTTCGCCGCGATCTTCTTTTCAGGCTTAATGTTATTACATTAACTATTCCGCCGCTGCGTGAGCGGAAGAAAGACATTATTCTTCTTGCCAATCATTTTCTCGGAACCAAATCGCCAATACGTTCACGCAAAAAACTTTCATTCGAAGCTGAATACACATTACTCCACTATAATTTCCCCGGAAATATTAGAGAACTTGAGCATATTATTGAAAGATCAATAATATTTGCGGAAGATGAATTTATAAGCGTAGAAGATTTGAATCTTCCGAAAATAAAAATGAAAGATCCAATTAGCTATTATTCTTCTGAAATAGAAACTTCTATTATGGAGAATATTATAAGCATGAGCGATATGGAGCGGATACATATTGCAAATTCTTTAAAAATTAATAAGTGGGATAGAACTTTAACTGCACAGCAATTGGGAATAAGTTTGAAAACGCTTTATACAAAAATTAAAAAATACAATCTTAAGCAAGACTAATAATGGAAGAGTATTTAATTCCCGGTTTTGTATTTCCGCTGCTGCTTGAAAAGGGTAACGATGCTTTTGCTGTAACTGATAAAGATGCAGTGGTTTTATGGCATAATAAAAAGTTTTCCAACATAGCAGGCAGAGATGATTTGACAGGGGTAAATATTGAAAATATTTTTCCATCCCTTCCGGATATTACAGCAACAAATGATTCTGACACCTTTACCCTCAAGTCCCCTAAATCTAATATCGCTCTTGAATTAACGCGCATTAAATCAGCTAAAGCTAAAAGTGGGTATATTGTTGAGCTAAAACTTATTGATGATGGCTTATTTAAAGAAAATCCTGTTAATACACCAGGGCTTCTGTTTCAACGGGAAATGCAGAATATTTTAACGCTGCTTATAAAAGAAAATTCGCTTGATATTTTAATAGAAGAAATTTTGCACCGTACGGTTTCTATAAGCAGGGGCAGCTTGGGTTTAGTTATTATTAACGATGAAAAAAAGGAATCGAACGTAATATTTTTTGATCCCAATAAAAAAATTAAAGATGATACCGAAACTAAAAATTCTGTAAATTCAAACTTCCCGTTTCTATCTAAATGGTTTGCGTTAAACAGGCACTCATTACAAATAAAACCTGTAGCGGGAACAATCGGGTATAATCTTAGGGAATCGTTAAATGTTAAGAACGTAGTTATTTCTCCCTGCTTTTTTGATAATAAATTAGTTGCCGCCCTCGTAGTTGGCAAAGATGATAATCGGTTTGTACCCGATGATATAAACAACATTGAACAATTTGCAATATTACTTTCATTTGGCATCACCAGCATCACTACCCGCGAACTAAACGCAACTTTAGAAAACAGATTAATGCAGGCACAAAAACTTGAAACAATAGGTAAACTTACAAGCGGTATGGCGCACGATTTTAGTAACCTGCTATCAAGCATTTTCGGAAGTTTGAATCTTCTAAAAAAACGTGTGCCGCCGCGTGAAGATATTACAAGACTATTAGACAACATAGAAAGCTGTTCAATCAGGGCAAAAGATTTAACAAAGGGGTTATTATCGTACGGCAAACCAACGCCCAAACGGAAAGAACTTATAAAACCAAATATTCTGCTTACAGAAATATTAAAAGTTATAAGTCAAACTTTTCCAAAAAATATAATTTTTAGCAGCAGTATTGAAGAAAATATTTATGATATACTCGGTAATGAAACGGAAATTTATCAAGTTTTACTTAACCTGTGTGTTAATGCAAAAGAGGCTATAGAGGAAAGCGGAACTATTAAACTTTCGGGGAAAAATTTTCAACTGAATAATGAAAACCAGATGGAACACCCGCTGCTTGAAAAAGGAAACTACGTTCTGTTTGCGGTTGAAGACAGCGGTTCGGGAATAAAAGAAGAAAACATTCAGAAAATTTTCGATCCTTATTTTTCTACAAAAGTAAAAGAGACTGGCAGCGGACTGGGGCTTTATGTTACTTACGGTATAATTAAAGCACACAAAGGGCATGTGGAAGTTACCAGCGATGGTATTTCGGGAACCAAATTTGAAGTTTTTATTCCTGCTTTTGAACCAAAAGCACTAGATAAACTGCCTGCCCCCGATAAAATTATTCTTCTTGCAGATGATGAAATTATGCTTCGAGATTTACTTGCAGAGCTTTTAGAATCGAACGGGTATAATGTTGTAAAAGTTTCCACCGGAGTAGAGGCATTAAAAGTATTAACCGAGGAAATAAAGGCTGATCTTGTAATAATTGATTACAATATGCCTGAAATGAACGGGTTAGAGTGCATAAAAAAAATCCGCGATTTAAAATTTGAGATGCCTATAATATTATCATCCGGCAGTTTATCGTTGGAAAATATCTCTTCTGTAGAAGAAATTGGGATAAATAGTATTCTATCAAAACC
>JAIOIM010000227.1 GCA_019912505.1 Ignavibacteriaceae bacterium | reverse complement strand
ATAATATTTACAATTGTAATATGGACATTTGGTGAGATGATATTTTTTCCGGCAAGCGCGGCACTTGCAGCAGAACTTGCGCCCACAAAGCGCCGCGGAGAATATATGGGATATTTTCAAATGATCTTCAGCGGGTCGTTTGCACTTGGACCATGGCTCGGAACAATTGTCTACCAAAACTACGGTGCTGTTATTTTATGGACGGGGTGTTTCTTCGCTGGGTTAATTTCTTTGGTTGGGGTCTTAAATATTCCGGAAAAAAATTGAAGGATTGATTTATTCTTTTATTTTTAAACTGACAAAATAATTTTTTGTAAAAGTGTAATTTGATACCGGTGATTGATTTTAAAATGGAATGAGAAAAGTGTTTGTTAACCAATAAGAGTGAGAGTAAGAAAACAGAGTAAGCGTTATAATATGGAGACACAATGAAAATTGAGAGAATCGAACTGAGGCATGTAAAACTTAAATTAGTCTCGCCGTTTGTAACTTCAATGGGTGTTGAGAACGAGGAGGAACACATCATAATTCGAATAGATGGAGAAGGTTTAACCGGCTGGGGGGAATCTGTTGCTGAAGGAACTCCGTTCTATTCGTACGAGACTGTTCAAACCGCTTGGCATGTGTTGCGCTGTTTTATTATTCCCGAAATAATCGGTAAAGATATAAACAACATAAATGAAGCGATAAAATTTAGTGAACGAGTGCGTGGGCACCGAATGGCAAAAGCAGGATTGGAAGCGGCACTTTGGGACTTGTTAGCAAAACAAAAAGGGGTTTCACTTTCAAATATGCTTGGGGGTTTGCGTAGACGAATTGATGTTGGCGTTAGTATAGGAATTCAAACAACGCCGGATGAATTAAAAAAAAAAACAGAAGCATATTTAAAGGAGGGATACAAGCGAATAAAAATAAAAATTGCGCCGGGTAACGATTTGCAATTTGTAAAAGCATTAAGAAAAGAATTTCCCGGATTACTACTTCAGGTTGACGCAAACTCTGCTTATACTCTTGATGATGTAAACATTTTTCGCGAGATGGATAGCTGCAATTTATTGCTTATTGAGCAGCCTCTTGGTTATGATGATATTTACGATCACTCGAAATTACAGCGCGAAATAAAAACACCCATATGTTTAGATGAAAGCATTCACTCGCTGCCGGATGCCCGTGCCGCAATTGAACTTGGAAGCTGCAAAATTATAAATATAAAACCGGGCAGAGTTGGCGGGTTTACCGAATCAAAATTAATTCACGATTACTGCTTGTCTAAAAAAATACCGATATGGCACGGCGGTATGCTGGAATCGGGGATTGGACGCGCCGGGAATATTGCCCTCGCATCATTATCGAACTTTACCCTGCCTGGTGATATTTCCGCAAGCAAAAGATATTACAAAGAAGATTTAGTTTTTCCGGAGTTTGTTATTGCTCAAGATGGTACAATGGAAGTGCCAGTAAAACCAGGTATTGGTGTTGACGTTGATATCGATAAATTAGATAGAGTGACTGTTTTCAAAGAGGTTCTTAGATAGAAGTAAAAAAAGTATAAAGTTAAAAGGAATACAAGAGTACTTTTTAGTTATATAATTGTAGGAATATGAGTATGAAAAACCTGTTAAATAATTTATTTGTAATTATCTTTGTCGCAGTATTGTTGCCTGGCTGTACTAACCAACAGAAATTAAATAGTGCAGATTTTGTTTTAATGAATGGAGTAATTTATACAGTTGACAGCGTTTCAAGCATTAAACAAGCAGTTGCAATAACAGGCAGAAAGTTTGTTTTTGTTGGCAGCAATTCAGAAGTAAAAGCGTTTATCGGCGAACAGACAAAAGTAATTGACCTCCAAGAAAAATTAGTGCTGCCGGGTTTTATAGACAGCCACTGTCATGTTATAAGTTCATACCGCTATTTCTTCGAAGTAAATCTTTACGGATTAAAAACAACCGAAGAAATTCAGAATAAAATTAGAGAGTATATTGCCGCTAATAAAGATGCGAAATATGTAAAAGGAAGAGGCTGGAGTAATACTGACTTTCCTAAAACCGGTCCGGATAAAAAAATACTTGATGAAGTTTCAACTGAATTACCGATGTCGTTTTCATCCGAGGACGGGCACAGCAGATGGGTAAACTCAAAAACACTTGAAATAGCTAACATCACAAAAAAAACAATTACCCCCGATGGCGGTATAATTGAGCATGATAAAAAAACTGGCGAACCGACTGGTACACTAAGAGAGAACGCCGCCGATCTGGTTTCAAAAGTATTTCCCGATTATTCTGTTGACCAGTTGATAACAGGTATAAAAGCGTATCAAAAAATGGCGCTTGCCTTTGGCATAACAACGGCGCACGATGCCTATCTTGATTCGTGGAGTAATGAAATTACAGCGTTTCGAAAGATGGAAAAAGAAAATATGCTTAGTATTCGTTTTCGTGCATCGTTGTATGTTGACTCAGAAAAAGAAACGGAGCAAATCAATTTGCTTGTAAAAGAGCGCAATAGAAACACAGGGGAACTTTTTAAAACTAATGGTGCTAAAATATTTATTGACGGCGTTGTTGAGGGCGGCACTGCATATTTGAAACAGCCCTACAAACATCTACCCGGCTCTTATGGCAAGTTACTCTGGAAGATTGACGATTTGAATAAAGTGTGTTCTGAGCTTGATAAAAATAAATTTCAAATTCATGTTCATTCAATTGGGGATGCTGCAACATCGGTTGCATTAGACGTGTTTGCTTACGCCGAAAAAATAAACGGGAAGCGCGAAAGCAGAAATATGATAACTCATCTTCAGCTTGTTTCACCCGATGATATTTTAAGGTTTAAAGAACTTGGTGTTGCAGCTATTCCTCAGCCATATTGGTTTCAAAAAGATGATTACTACTACAACATTCAAGTGCCGTACCTTGGGCAGCAGCGCGCCGGCGAAGAATACCCGATGAAAAGCTTTTTTGATGCTGGTGTTGTGGTTGCATCTTCTAGTGATTACCCTGTTACAATTCCGTGCAATCCCCTAAGAGCTATACAAATTGGAATTACACGAGAAAAAATAGGGGAAACAAATCCATCGGAAGTTTTGTGGGGTGATGAAAAGGTAACACTCAAGCAAATGATTCGCAGTTTTACAATTAACGGTGCATATGCAAATTTTCTTGAAAACAGTACTGGTTCGATAGAGAAGGGGAAATCAGCAGACATAATTATTCTTAATAAAAACCTATTTGAAGTTCCGCCCGCAGAAATAAGCACAGCCAAGGTTTTGACGACATTTTTTAGAGGGAAAGAAGTTTATGTCGATTCTTCGATGGCTGTTTCATCGAAATAGAAATAATTTTTTTCAGTCATACTC
>JAIOIM010000226.1 GCA_019912505.1 Ignavibacteriaceae bacterium | reverse complement strand
TTATAAACTGACCATCCTGTTTGACAAGTACGAAACCTTTTTTTAGAGTTTTTTGTAAATCATGTGATTGAATTGACCCGGCAAGTAGTGAAACTTTATTTTCATTTATAAATATCTTTTTTTCAATCAACTGAAATATTTTGAATATGAACGAGTCCACCTGCTGCGATCTTTGTCTAATTAAATCAACCGGCATTCTGAAACCATACGAATTTAATATCCTATAGATTCTCTCGGAAGATGAATTTACAGTTGACAAAATATTTTCGGAGGCATTATAAAAAAAATCGTTTATAAAAACAAAAATTTCTCGTTGATCCGGCGTGCATAATTCCATCGCTGCTGACGGCGTGGGAGCTCTAAGATCAGCAACAAAATCGGCAATTGTAAAATCAATTTCGTGTCCTATGCCAGTAACTACCGGAATCCCGGAACTGAAAATAGCACGGGCAACCTCTTCTTCGTTAAAACACCATAAATCTTCAATAGACCCGCCGCCTCGTGCGACAATAATAACATCGATATCAGTTTCACTATTTAGTTTTTTTATTGCCTCAGAAACTATTGATGCTGCGCCGGCACCCTGCACACGCGCGGGTGCAATGACAATTTCAACTAAAGGGAATCTTCTTTTTGCCACGCTAATCATATCTTTAAAAGCCGCGCCGTCAATTGCAGTTACCACCCCAATTTTTAACGGCATCTGAGGAATTGGTCTTTTGCGTTCTTCATCAAATAAACCTTCTTTTGAAAGTTTAGCTTTTAACGCTTCAAATGCAGCTTGAAGTTCGCCCACACCCGCAGGCTTCATCGAACGGACATCAATTTGATATGCGCCGCGTGGAGGGTAAACCGTAATTCGTCCCGATACAATAACCTTCATCCCGTCTTGCGGAGTAAAAAAAACATAATTATTTATTCCGCGCCACATCGTACAATTAATTGTTGCATCGGAGTCCTTCAACGAAAAATACCAGTGTCCAGATACATGAGCTTTAAAATTTGATAGCTCGCCTTGAACCTGGATATCACTAAAACCTTCTTCAATAACTATTTTTATTTCTTTTGTTAAATCACTTACGCTGTATATGTCATCGTCAAAAAACATTTTTACACAGCTTCCTTTCTAAAAATCAAACAATACTGATGATGCCGATTTGATACCCACGCAGAATTTACACCAAGTGCAATCAACGGTTTATCATCCTGCAGCCAAATTTTTTCATCTTTTAAAACCCAGCTTTTTTCTCCTCGTTTTGTTAATGATACTGCTGTGTCGAATGCAAGCGGGTAAAGTTTACTTTTATTATAAACATTATTTGTAACGATGACGAGGTAACCGCCTGTTCTTGTTGCATCAAAAACATTGTCGAATATTTTTGCCTGTCGTTCTATAAATTCATCATAACTTTTTATATTCCCAAGGTCATCGGCTATTTCAGAATATTTTGTAGCGAGCCCTTTATTGCTGCGTAATTTTTGACGGAGTGAATTTCTTTCTAACTGGTTCCAATATGGAGGCGAAGTAACTGTAAAATCAAACTTGATATCTTGTAATTTATTTTTCTTTAATACTTTTTTTACATTTTCGGATGAGCCGTAGAGTGCCGAAATACGGGTTGAATATTTTTCTTTTTTTACTCTGGTTAAAGCAATTTTATGATAATGATCTGTTATTTCTATCCCGACTGCGTTTCGTTTCAAATTGCCCGCAGCAATTAATGTACTTCCTGTTCCGAGAAAAGGATCAAAAACCCACTCGCCTTCTTTTGTAAAAAAAGAAATAAATCCCTCCACTAATGTTTCAGGATATTTTGCGGGGTGAAGTACTTCATCATTTTTTCTGCGCGGGGGGCGATGAATAAACCACGATTTTGAAAACTTGATCCATTCTTTGCCGGTAAGATTATTAAGTTTGTTTTTAAAACTATATTTCCCGCGCTCGCCAAGGTCTATATAAGATTTTTCTTTTTCTGCCATTATTCTTTGTTAAAAATTTACGCTAAAACCGAATGTTGGGATAATTGGAAACATATTTGTTGCTTTTTTCCCGAGTGTTAAATCGGGTGTGACAAAATAATCATAACCAACGACATTTGCCCTGTTATACACGTTGATAATATCGAGATAAAATGTCCAATCGAGATTCCAAAAATTTGTCAGTGCCGTAAACCGGATATCAAGCCTATGATAGGCGGGCTTGCGTACGTTTAACTTATTCGTTCCAAAATCAATATCGTATAATACTTCATCAGGGGCATTCGGTGCGGTAGATGTTTTTCGGGTTGCGATAACCGGTGTTTCAGGCGTACCGTCTAAATCAAGGTCTTTTAATATTATTCTTGGTTTAATTCCAACCGGCTCACTTATCGGGAAGCCTGATCCATACTGCCAGCGCGCGCCAACATCCAACCAATTATTAATCTTATAATTTAAAACAATATTAACAGTATGCCGCTGATCAAATTTGAACGGGAGTTCACGGTCATCGTCACGGTTTGCAAACGCAAATGCGTATGAAATCCATCCCGAGATTCGGCTATCGGCGGATAGATTTTTTTTTGCAAGAAATAATTCAAAACCGTACGCAGCTCCCTCTGAATTATTTATCGGAATTTGTGTTAAAGAGTCGCCTTGGTTTATTACAGGTCTTGTCCAGCCGGAACTGTACCGCGGGTCTTTACCCGGAATAACTTCTGTAAAATATTTACTGCCCGATACTAAATCCTGTACTATGAGGTCGTTAAACTTTTTGTAATAGGTTTCTATTTTAACATTCCATTCTTCATTAAGCCATCTTTCAATTCCTACTACGTAATGCGTAGCTTTCTCTGCTTCCAGGTTTTGAGTGTTGCGCGGACTCAAATCAAACAGCACATTTTGATCGCGCATCTTTTCATAACCGGGCGACTGATAATAAACTCCATAAACACCCCGCAGGGTTGTCAAATCATCTATTGCATACGATAAAGAAACTCTCGGCGCAAAATATGTTTTATTCAAAATATCATAATGATCAACGCGCAGACCGGGATGAAAATAGAGACGATTATTTATCTTAAAATTATTCTGTGCATAAAAGCGATAACGGTTATAGTCTTTTACATCTTTCAAATCGCTTAATGCAGAGTTAAACTGCGGGTTCGATGCTAATATAGCGGCGAGTTCGGGGTCGAGTTCAAAATTAAAATTAATTATAGTACGCATAAAATCTACACCGGCGCCGGCTTCAAAAATATTTTCATCCCACAGGTAAGTAAATTTATCATCAATTGAATATTTTCTAAATTCAAAATCGGCTTTGAATTTAAAGCGAAGCAGATATGGAGCAAGCGTATCGGGGATTACATCTTTAAACTCGTCACGATTTAACGAAGGATCGAGTATTTCCGAATTAAAATCTGTATTCCCCATATTGTTATACCATGATAAAACAAGTTTATTCAATAGTTTTGTAGAGGGGGCGTAATGCCATGCAAAGCCGAGTATATCATTCTTTGTAAGATTGTTTACACTAATACTATCGGCGGTTTTTCTATTCTTCGCGCTAACAACATCAACCCCATCGCGCGAATAAATACCATTTAATAAAAACTTATGTCCCTTATACGGACCTATCGCAATCTTCCCTTGAAAATCGTGAAAATTTGGAAAGTTTACATTCTCCTCAACCAGACCAGCGTTTTTTACAAATGGTTCCACAATCAGATCGTAATAAGTGCGTCTTGTATTAAACATCCAACTGCCGGTTAGGTTAAAAGGATTTTTACCTTCAAGCACCAAGTTGGCATCAACGATGGAAACATTTACATTGCCGGAAATATTTTTACTGCGCGTACCTTCGCGGTTTGTAACATCAAGTACAGCCGAGAGTCTATCCCCATACATTGCAGGGAAACCGCCGGTAATTAGGTTTACGTTTGAAACCGCATCGGGGTTAAACATACTTATAACGCCGTAAAGCCGGTATGGATTAAATATTTCTATATCATCCATAATTATTAAATTTTGATCCGGACCGCTGCCGCGTACAATTAGCTGTGATGAAAAATCATTTGGGGCAAGAACACCGGGGAGCGATTGCAAGGTTCGGAGTACGTCTTCAGTAGCACCGGGTAAAATTTTTGCGCTGCGGGGGCTCAAATCAATCAAACTTGTGCGGGTATCTTTTTGGTCCTGTTGAAGAAGCCCTGTAACCTGTACCTCTTTTACTTCGATGATTTTTATCGGCAGAACTACGTTGAGTTCTACAATTTTGTTTGGCAGAATTTTTATATCGAAAAATTTCGTTTCATACCCGACCGAGCTGAACCTTACTTCGTAGCTGCCGGCAGGAATATTTTTTAACAAATATTTTCCATCAAAATCGGTAACAGTGCCAAAACCAGAGCCCATAAACAAAATATTTACGGAAGGAATCGGTTCGCTTTCATCGGTAACTTTGCCTTGAAGCGTTCCTGTTTGAGCAAAAGATACTTCAACAAATAATAAAAAAACTAAAAAACTTTTTAACATATTTTACTTTACCACAATACCACAATTATCGTTTCAAAGCTAAACAACATTTGTGGTATAATCATTCCATTTCTTTTTCATAACGCCAGAAGACACGTTTTATTTTACAATTACAATTTTTTTTAAATTCTACTTGACCAACCAAGGTAATTATTGCTTTTGGATGTCCGAGAGTTTTCAAATCGAGGATTGGTTTTTTTAATAACACAGCACCCAAGCCAAGCCCACGATATTTTTCCACTGTGCCCATTGGTAAGAACCAAAAATTGAATTGTCTCCGGATGATTTCATCTTTTCAACTACGCTTTGTATAATTCTGCTGTTATTACTTCCCTTCTATTTTTTCCATCGTTGAAAGTTTTTTCATTCAGAAGAAAATCGGGCATAATCTTCAGTCGACAAGGCTTTGCAATTGCAGGTAAAAAGTCTACCGTAGATTCTTTTGTAATCATTCTAAAAATTCAACGAAAAAAAGTTCGTATACAAACCAATTGAAAACTCATGGAACTCACTCCCCTTTTGCCCCGGCATAGCATTAAACCGGTAGCGGGTGTAAACAGTAAAAGCATTAAACGCCCGAAACAAACCGAGAGAAACTTCGGGGCTAATGCCGTTAAAACCTTTGAAGTTTGTAAAACCATTTAAACCCGGGGCAATATATTCAAACACAGGTATTTCAATAATATGCTTGTAACCAACACGTAGAAAGTTTCGAACTGGCGCATTAATAATGTACGAGTATTCCGCCGAGAAATAACCCATAGGATATTT
>JAIOIM010000225.1 GCA_019912505.1 Ignavibacteriaceae bacterium | reverse complement strand
ATGTAATTTTTTATTTCAAAAAAGCAGGGAAAATAAAGCTAAGTGTGCCGGTAAAAAAGATGAATATAAATAAGATGTAAAGGCTTTTAGTGTAGAGAATGCAAACTTTCCATTCCCTGAATTACAAATTAAATTACTCCCGCCTGGCTTGCATACTTCCGCTCATGGTACAAACGTCCTATTTCCGCTCCGATGATAAAAACTACCGCCGAGTAATAAATCCAGAATGCAACTACAACAACTAAAGCATAAGTGCCGTATATTCTGCCGAAAGAGGAAAAGTTATATAAATAATATCCAAAAATTTGTTTTGCTGCTTCCCACAAAATGGACGCCCATAAAGCACTCATTATGATTGCGCGTTTGCCGAGTTTTCGCTGCGGTACAGTAAAATAAAGTATTACAAAAAGCATAAATATAACAACAAGGGAGACAACAGTGTAAAGGATGTGATTAAATATTCCCTGTTGAAAAAAATTTAAAATACTCCAGCTCCCCGCGATTTGTCGAAAGACATCAATGATTGGAATTAACATAGTAGTTATAAAAAAAAGAAGAATAACCATTAAGACAAGAGCAAAGTCCTTTAGCTTTGCGAGTATTACATTAAGCTCAATTTCTACACCGTAAACTTTATTCAGTATTGTACGCATCGAACTGAACAACCCGCTTGCCGCGAACAACAAACCGATAGCACCGATTAAACCGGCTATGTTTTTGTACTGAATCACCTCCCCTATTCTGCTGAAAATTATTTCTTTTACAAAATCGGAGTACTGGCTGTAGGGAATTATAGTTTCGATTAGTGTGTTAACCTGCACTTGCATAGAACTGCTATTGAGTATAGTGCCGAGCACCGCAAAGATTATAAGTACAAACGGAATAATACAAACGAACAACGAGAAGGATAAACCGCCGGCTAATAAAAAAACATGGTGTGTGTCTATCCTTTTATATATCCCCCCGAAATAATGAGAGAAAAAAGATTTGAATTTTTGGTATAGCGGGGAAAGATGAAGAAATAATCTAAGCCGGCGAAAGATAAAATAAGAGCGTGACTTTTTTACTCTCCCTTTAAC
>JAIOIM010000224.1 GCA_019912505.1 Ignavibacteriaceae bacterium | reverse complement strand
ATATCGATGAAGTTATAAAACGAGCATTTTCTAAACATCCAACCAAATGGTAAAAGGGATTTTTAGCGCTAAAATTCTATTTCATCCCACCAGTTATTATTTATTATATGAACAATATCAAAAATCATAACTCCGTTTGTTTTTTTCAAACACATTTTGATAGCGAGAATGAATTGTTCGGGATGGTCTTTATACTGCTCAACATATAACCCGCCGATAATAGGCGCGGCATTCATTACCACACTATCGGCAATCTCCGCAGAACCTTCTACCGAATACCAGTACTCTTTTCCTTTTCCCATCGCAGCTTCGGCGCGGTTGACTTTAACTTCGTTTAGCTTTTCAACTTCGTCTTTTGTAACCTCGTAAAAGTAGTTGCCTGATAAAAATAAATCGAGCAGTTCCGCATAGCCGAAATTTTTGTAATCAGATGTTGCCCAGTCGAAATCCTTGGCGGGGTTGTATTTATTGCTTGCCCAGTTAACACCGACTTCATAATAAAGCGGGTACCAGGCACCGGCATAATCGCCGAAAGAAATATCGGGATTAATTGTCTTTACCGCCTGCCGCGCTTTCTTTATAAAATTATATATTACAGATGCTCGCCACTCAATCCATTTTTTATAATGCTTCCCTTCCACTCGGCTGCTTTTTCCGGTTGAATTTTTTTTCCATTCAAATATATCGCCGGGAAAAGTTTCAATATTTTGGTTTATGTAATTTTCAAATAATATTTTTGACTCATTACTAAAGTCTGCTTCAATACAATCGTATCTCACTCTATCGAGAATAATGCCATCAAGTGATGGATATTTTTCAACTAATTCTTGTAAAATACTTATCTCATATTTCTGAACTTCTTGTAAAGCCGGGTTAAGCATTGCGGAGTATTTATGGTTGAGTTTTGTTATTGGAACCATACCAGAGTCGGTGTAATTAATTGACTGCCATTCCGGTTTTGAATTATATACTACTCCACGATTAAAAAAGTTATGACCTGCCACAAAAACATTTAACGAAGCGTGAACCTTTAAATTTCTATCATGGCTTTCATCAATAAAAAACTCTAAAAAATTAAATGATGAATCTCTTCCGTAATTATTCCACTCCTTCATTTGCGGCGCAATCTCACTGTTGTAAAGTACTTCCCCAGTAATGGGCTTTACATCAACTACAACATCTGTAAAACCGAGGCTTTTAGTTTTATCGAGGTAGAAACTAATTGAATCTTTAAAACTTAGTCTTTCAAAATTTGCAGTTGCATCAAACCACAAAAACTTTTGCTTATCTTGTGAATGCAATGACGCCGCAAAAAATAAAAGTAAGAGAGATAAAATTTGTTTCATTTTTAAAATATATGTGTTAATATTTTTGATTCAAATTAATTCGATTTAAGGCGGATACATATT
>JAIOIM010000223.1 GCA_019912505.1 Ignavibacteriaceae bacterium | reverse complement strand
TGCACAAACATACCCGCACTTCCGCAGGCAGGGTCTAACACAATGCCGTGGTCTGGTTCAATTACGTTTACAATGGTTTGCACCAAACTCATTGGTGTAAAAAACTCTCCGCCTTCCTGTGCTCCAGTCATTGCAAATTTTCCAAGGAAGTATTCGTAAATTTTTCCAAACAAATCGCCTTCGGCTTTTTGCAAAACTTCTTTATTAAAAATGCGGAGCAGTTCACGCAATAAGTCTTTACTGAATATTGAAAAATTCTTTGGCAATACGCCTTTGAGGTTGTCGTATTCGTCCTCAATCAGTTTCATTGCGTTGTCAATTGCTTCGCCAATGTCGGCACTTTCGGGCAATGCAACCAAATAATCAAACTGTGATTTCTCAGGTAAGAACATTGAGTTCTGTTCTTCAAAATCCTTTTTGGTCAAAGCTCGTTTGCCACGTTGTGGATGCGAAGGCAAAGTTTTCTCTACTTCAATTTTTACTTTCTGAAAACGGTTGTAAGCGTGTCGTAAAAATATCAATCCAAGCACAGGCATTGAGTATTCCGATGCAGTCAGTTTACTATTTGCTCTGAGTTGGTCGGCTGCACGCCACAGTTCGGCTTCTAATTTTCTAAGTTGTTTTCCTTGCATTTATCGTCTTATGTTTTGTCGTTATGTTAATTATCAAATTTACCATTCTTGTGGCTGGCTAAAATTGTTTTTAAAAAAGTGAGGTGGGGATAAAAATAAAAAACATAGGGTCGGCAATGAGTGTCGGCTTACTCGCTGTCCGTTTGAGATATGGTCTTTATGTTTTTGATCACCTGTCAAAATGGTTTGTCCTTGTTTTAATGTTCAATTTATAGTCGTCTGCTTGTTTGTTGCACGGTCGTCTTACCATTGGCTATAACATTGGCGGTATGAGAAGTTGCCGATTGCGGGCGATTTCCTGTCAAGTTACGCCAAAGTTGAATCGGGCTACAACCCTTGAATAACCAACTAAACCGGCAATTTTTTATACCGCGTGTTAGCAGTTCGGGCTTTTCAATCGTCTTTATTGTCTTTACGATTTAACAATGGTCTATGCTTCTTAATTAAATATTCTTCAAGTTCGTATCGTCCAAAATTAACTAAAAAAACTGTCGCTTTACATGTTCTCAAAAAGTCAGTTACTTTCTTGTCTTCAAGCTCAGCAAAGTATCTTTTCTTTTTGTCAATTTCTTTAAGCTGAAAGCCAAGAATTACAGTACCAATATGTCTTCTCAAAGCGAAAAAATATGTCCGTCCGCTATGAGTTGTTATTCGTTCTCCAACGTCTGAACTCTCTCCAATGTAAATAAGTTTATCAGTTTTGTCCTTCGGAACTTGTCAATAGTAATGAGATAAATATTCCTTGTTCTTTTATATTTTTGTAAGTAATTTAGACTAACAAACGAATAGTAAATCAACTTAAATATGTAACAACCCAGTACGTTTATTACGCAGTTAGGGGCTATGAAAAAATTAATAAAGATGAAAATATCGATTCTATTATTCCATGCTTTCATCGCAATAAGCTGCAAGCTTTAGAAGCACTCAAGAAAACAGAAACAAAGCATGCAAGAGAAAATTTAATGTGAGTAGAATATTTGCGAAAATATTATGGACGATTCAAATTACAAACAATGAAAACTAAATTTATTACCATATTGTTATTCTTCTGTTTTGTCGCTCCTTTAGCAACTACTTTTGTTGTTCTACAAATCCAGAAAGAGCGGGTAAAGAAAGATGTAAAATGGAAGATGCTTACCGGAATAAATAAAGAAGAACTTGTTTTATTAAAATTTACGGAAGAAGAAAAACAGACCTGGTTAAATTGGAAACATTCTAAGGAATTTGAGTTTAAAGGGGAGATGTACGATGTTGTAAAAAGCGAAATGAGGGGAGACACTACATATTATTGGTGTTGGTATGATCACGAAGAAACAAATCTTAACAAAAAACTCGATGACCTTATCTTGCTTGCATTGGGGAGTAACCCAGGTATTCAAGGAAATCAAAAAACATTAAGTATCTTTTTTAGACCTCTCTACTTTTCAGAATTTATTGTTACAGTAC
>JAIOIM010000222.1 GCA_019912505.1 Ignavibacteriaceae bacterium | reverse complement strand
ACTGAGTGTCTGCGTTTGATTGTTGACAAAATTATTTTTTGAATGATAGATGAGTCTGATCTAAAAAGGTCAACAATTCAATTTGAGGTAGAAATATAAACCGTTGAAACGGTTTCGTTTAATATTAGGTTGTTGTTAACCCACGACTTAAGTCGTGGGTTAATGAGAAAAGACAGAGAATCAAAAACGGTTTCAACCGTTTTTAACCTTTTTAGACCAGACTCATAAATTTTTTATCAACGCCTAATCAATAAAAGTAAACCGGAGATTATAATTTTCAAATTAGTAAAAAGTAAAAACTTGCCTTTCAATAGTCGGTGCCATACTTCTTTTTCCAAAACTGTTTTGCTATATTCACAACAAATTCATTAATTAGGTTTTTATAATGAGTGCATTGAATTTTAGAATTCGAAAAAAAACTGGAACGTCACCCGGATCGTTAATTTTTACAGGTGAGCAAAAAGTTGACGAAGTAATTATAACAGTATATGAATATAATGATGCCGAATATAAAGAAACTAAAGTAGTTGATGTTGAGGAACTTCTAAATTACCAAAATAATAACCATATAATTTGGATAAATATCTGCGGTCTGCATGATGTTGTTAAACTTGGCAGAATAGGAGAGATATTTAACATTCATTCGCTTGTATTGGAAGACATTTTAAATGTTGCTTCAACACCAAAGATTGAAGATTTTGAAAATTATCTTTTCCTAATAGTTAAACGATTACTTATGGCTGATATGGAAGTTGAAATAAAACATGAACAGATTGGCTTTATACTCAAACAAAATATTTTGCTTACTTTTCAAGAAATAGAGGGGGATGATTTTAACCCGATTCGTGAACGCTTGCGCGAAAATAAGGGAAGATTAAGAAAACAGGGAAGCGATTATTTAATCTACCGCCTGCTCGACTCAATGGTTGATAATTATTTTTCAATTATCGATTATTTTGATGAAAAGATTGAAGATATGGAAGACGAGATAATTGAAAAACCAAACCAGGCATCACTCGAATCAATTCATCATCTTAGAAAAGAACTGATTAAATTTAAGCGTGCAACGGTTCCCGTTAGAGATATTTTATTTATGATTGAACGAGAACATTTTCCTATTTTCAAAAAAAGCACCTTCCCGTATCTTCGCGATATTAATGATCATATAAAACAAATACTAGACTCAATTGAAAATTACCGTGAAATTACAAATGGTTTGATGGATGTTTACCTATCAACCGCCAGCCATAAGATGAACGAAGTAATGAAACTGCTTACAATTATTTCAACAATCTTTATCCCTCTTACTTTTATCGTTGGGATTTACGGGATGAATTTTAACCCGCATTCAGGGGGGTTAAATATGCCGGAGTTAAATTGGGAATATGGCTATCCATTTGTTCTACTGTTAATGGGAGCTATTGCCGGTTTTTTGTTTATCTGGTTCAAACGTAAAAACTGGATGTGATTTGAAGTAGCGATGCTTTAAATTGAAACCGCGAAAGTTTATTTTTGTCATTCATTTTTGAAAGATTTTATGAAAAAATTATTGCTGATTATATTTGTTTTCTTTTGCGCCGAAGTATTTCCGCAAGCGCAAGATTATTTCCCTGCTCAAAGCGGTCACACGTGGCATTATAAAGTTACCCCATTAGACTCGCTAAATAATGGCGTAGATTCTTTGAGTTATTTTAGGGTTGATACATTTGCCACCACGGGCGTATATCAGGGTCTCGATGCAAAAATAATTCTTTCAAAATCGGGTACTGCCGGCATTCTTCCACTCATGCCTTTCACAGATTCATCGTTTGTAAACTTTGTCGGCAATGATGCCAAAATATATTTTAATATGGCAAACTTTGGTTCGATATCGGGTTTGATTGATTCGCTTCTCGGCGATTCACTATTTTCCGGTGGTACGGGTTTTCTTTCGCTTTTAAATTCCTTTGAGGGTTGGTACTCACTTTATAAGTTTTCCAACGCGCTTAATTCTTCGTATGAAATATTTAAATTCGATACAACCGTCACCTTCGATTCACTTTCACTTCCTCTAAGGTTTGAGGTAAAAGGGAAGAGGATTAATGACAGCGAGCTTCTTACGGATATTGGCACATTCACATGTAAAAAGTTTATAATTACAGTCGGCATTAGTTATCTTTTAACGCCGCCATGGCCTCTGCCCGTATTGCCTATACCGTTAGTAAGCTTGCCCGATACCGTTTATATTGCTCCTGGAAATTGGGAACTGATGCACATCATGCCTGCTACTGTTATTGATTTGAGTTATTTGCAACTTGGTACTTATAGTATCCCGGGTTTGAAGACAGAGATTATTTCCGAAATAACATCAGTCGGAAAGAATGACCATTTACCTCTCAGTTTATCACTGGAGCAGAATTATCCAAATCCGTTTAATCCATCCACAACAATAAATTTTTCAATTAATAAAAGTGCTTATGTCTCATTGAAAATTTACGATTTATTAGGTAATGTTGTAGCTGAATTAATTAACGAGAATAAAAATAGAGGCAGTTATAGTTATAATTTTGATGCTGCGGAGCTAAATTTATCGAGCGGTGTTTATTTCTATATGTTAAAGACAAGTGATTTTTCACTTTCAAAAAAAATGGTTTTGT
>JAIOIM010000221.1 GCA_019912505.1 Ignavibacteriaceae bacterium | reverse complement strand
AATATTTGGAAAGTTAAGCAAAACGGTTTGGAGGTTATAGTTCAATTCGGAGCACATGATGATAAGTATGATCCATTTCTACAACAATGGGATATTACAACAAAAATTTCTATAAAAGAGAAAGATAAACTTGTTCAAATAAACAAATCGAAGTCTATACATAGATGGTATTTAGCCCAAGAACTTAGAGCGTTAATTGAGTTAAGCGGGGAATATGAAGATGTTTGGTTTTATGGGAATATGGCAGTGCCGCCATGCAACCTCAAGGACTGTAAAATTCCTGACAGTATGATTATTGTTATGCGAAAAAAACAATAAATCAAACATGCTTCTGCCATGAAATGGGAGCGATGATAACAACAAATTCGCCTTTAGTGGTTTTTGTATTTAACTGCGCTAATAAATCTTCAGGGTAACCCCGCCAAAATTCTTCAAACTTTTTGGTCAGCTCACGCCCAACAACCGTAAATCTTTTGGGCATATATTCATTTAATTCTTGAAGAAGTTTTTCTATTCGATATGTCGATTCATATAAAATTATAGTTCTATCTATTCCGCTCAATTCCTTTAATTTTTTTTGTCTCCCTTTTTTTTGAGGAATAAACCCTTCATATAAAAATGAATCGGTTGGGAGACCGCTGGCACTTAAAGCTGTTATAGCAGCAGTTACTCCCGGAATCGGGACAACCGCGTTACCATTTTTAACCGCTGCGGAAATTAAGCGCACACCCGGGTCTGAGATGCCAGGCGTACCCGCATCCGAGCAAAGTGCACATGATTCTCCCTGCGAAATACGATTTATAATGTAGTCTATTTTTTTATTTTCGTTTACTGCATTTAGCGAGATTAGCTCTTTTTTTATTTCATAATGGGTGAGAAGGAAAGCCGTTACCCTTGTATCTTCGCACGCAACAAAATCAACATCGCGTAGTATCTCCAAAGCGCGGAGAGTAATATCTTTTAAGTTTCCAATGGGTGTGCTTACAATATAAAGTGCTGATTCCAAAAAAATACCTTTAAAAAAGTTGCGGCTCCACCCGGAGCCGCAAATGCAAGTAGTTTAATTATTAATTGTTATCGGACGCCATTAAATTGAGAACTTTTTTACAAATATTCAAGCCCTCATCTAATTCACTTTTTGTTACAGTTAACGGCGGTCTGAACCTGATTGTTTTTGAGCCGCATCCGAGTATTATAAGTTTTTCTTTGTAAGCCAACTCTCTAAATTGGTCGCGGGTTTTACTATCGGCAAAATCGAATGAGCACATTAAACCAATACCGCGCGAGTTATTGATAAGCCGTGGGAATTGTTTTTGCAGCTCATTTAACTGTGCTAAAAGATACTCTCCCTGACTACGCGCGTTTTCTACAAGATTGTCTTCGGCAATTATGCGCATTATATGTTTTGAACGAATCATATCAACAAAATTAGCACCCCAGGTTGAATTGATTCTACTTGAAGTATTGAAACAATTGCTCTTTACTTCATCAACTCTTTCGGTAACCATTATACCGCAAACCTGGGCTTTCTTGCCAAATGCAATAATATCAGGTTTTACGTAATGCTCTGCTGCCCAGAATTTTCCGGTTAAACCAAAACCCGTCTGCACTTCATCAAACATAAGGAGTATGTCGTTTTCGTCTGCAATTTGGCGAAGCTTTTGGAAAAATTCTATTCTGAAGAAATTATCCCCGCCTTCGCCCTGTATAGGTTCGATGATTATTGCTGCGATATCATCAGGGTAATTTTTTATAGTGGTTTGAATTTCGTTAATAGCCTGCTCTTCAGCTTTTATAACTTCATCAAGATGTTTATCAAGAGGATTAACAATTTTTGGATTTGTAATCCTAGGCCAATCGAACTTCGGGAAGTAATTTATTTTATTTGGATCGGTGTTTGTTAAAGAAAGAGTGTACCCACTTCTTCCATGAAAAGATTCCTTAAAATGGATAACTCTTTTACCTTTTTCTTCTTTTATACCTTTCTCAAAATTTTTCTGAACCTTCCAGTCAAACGCAACTTTTAAACCGTTTTCAACAGCAAGCGCGCCGCCGGCAATAAAGAAAAGATATTTCATATAATCAGGTTTAGCAACACGGGCAAACATATCTACAAATTCTGCCATTTCTGTTGTATAGATATCTGAGTTTGAAGGTTTGTTTACGGCTGCTTTTCCAAGTTCTTCAATTACTGCCGGGTTATTCAGCTTGGGGTGATTCATTCCGAGAGCGTTAGAGGCAAAAAATGTAAAAAGGTCTAGATAAGTTTCGCCGGTTTTCCCATCGACTATTTTTGTTCCTTGGCTTTTTTCAGTATCAAGTACAATATCAAAGCCATCTGCCAGCATATGTTTAGCGATTGTTTCATGAACTTTATCTGCGGGAATGTGATGGTTCAAATCAATCACATCACCTGAGTTGTTTAATTTGTTGTTATACATAGGACTTACC
>JAIOIM010000220.1 GCA_019912505.1 Ignavibacteriaceae bacterium | reverse complement strand
ATGTTATAGTATTAGATATTTCGATGCCGGGAAGAACCGGAATTGATTTGATAAAAGATATACATAAGATAAAACCAAAAATAGCGGTGCTTGTGTTGAGTATGCACTCGGAGGATAAATACGGAATAAGGGTAATAAAGGCGGGTGCTATGGGGTACTTAAACAAAGAAAGCGCCGCCGAAGAATTGTTGAATGCCATTGAAAAAGTTTACAACGGACAAAAATATTTTAGTCAAAGTTTAATGCTAAAAATTCTCGATCAATTGGGCGATAATTCATCTATCAAACCTCACGAAAAACTTTCTGATAGGGAATATGAAGTTATGATACTGCTGGCATCAGGCAAAACGGTAAAAGAAATTGGCGGAGTTTTATTTTTAAGTATTCCAACAATAAGTACATATCGCTCCCGGATACTCCAAAAGATGGAAATGAAAAATAATGCCGACCTAATGCTTTACGCTATTAAAAATAAATTAGTTGAATAGTGTAATAATAAGTATGACAGTAGTATATATTTTATACTACACCTAATTAGTATTTATTTCTATTTTTAATCAAAACTATATTCCTCAAATTATTTTGCGATACACGAGGAAATATGCAAGCTGTTAAAAATTATACTGTTTTACTTGTTGACGATTCGCATATTGTTCAGAAAGCATTTTCCGCATTACTGAATGATTTTAAGGGCATTAAGGTGGTTTGCGCTTTTTCAGGCGAAGAAGCGTTAGATATTTTTAATAGGTTTACTCCCGAGCTAACTGTTTTAGATATTCAACTGCCCGGAATTAACGGGCTTGAATTATTGAAACGAATAAAGTTAAATCACCCTGAAGCAAAAGTAATTGTAAACACAAATAATCCCTCAAGTGCTTACAGGAATAGAGCGCTCAATCTCGGCTGTTCTATGTTCATCGATAAATCAAAAGAGTTTACAAATATTTTAAATTTTATTGATGTTGAATTGAAAATGTTAAAATCAAAAGGTGTGGAATTACTCTGACCAAACCCGGCTGCTGTTTTATGCTAATGAAATAAAATAGTTTTATTAAGGATTGACTAGGGTTACACACTCCCTGTACAGTGGTATTACTTACCGGCTAATATTTTTGTAAGCATCTCGCTTATGGTTTTCCGGTCAAATGGTTTGGAAAGATAATGCGAGCAGCCCGCCGCTAAAAATTCTTCCTGGTCTCCTTCCATCGCATAAGCAGTAAGAGCGATAATGGGAACTGCTTCACAACCAGAAATTTTTCTTATAGATTTTGTAACATCAAGTCCGCTCATCCCGCGGTCCAGATTTATATCCATCAAAATTGCGTTGTATATATTTTTTTTTACAAGTTTTATTGCCGTTTCCCCATCTTCGGCAAAGTCTAACAGACATATTTTTTTTAAGAAAAGTCTTGTTATTTCTCGGCTGGCTCTGTCATTTTCTACAAGCAGAACTTTTTTAGTTAACTCTACATTTTCTTTTTTTTGTGATGTGGAGTGATTCTCCTTCATCCCAACTGCCTCTGGTTTTTTATTTTCGGTATAAAGAGGGAGTTCTACTGTAAAGGTTGAGCCAACGCCTTCTTCGCTTTTTACCAAAATACTTCCACCCATTAGCTCTACAAACTTTTTACTAATGGTTAAGCCAAGCCCTGCACCTTCAAACTTCCGGTTTATTCCTTCGCTTGCCTGTCTAAATTCTTCAAAAATTATCCGCTGTAAATCTTTCCTAATACCTATTCCAGTATCAATTACTTCTATTACGGCAGAAGCATCTGTGCGGCTTAAAACTATTTTTATACCGCCTGTAGTTGTAAATTTTATTGCGTTGCTTAAAAGGTTACTTAATACTTCTTTTAGAATTTTCCCTTCCAGAAAGCAGAACACATCTTCCCCGGCATTATATTCAAGGTATAGTTTCCTTTTTTCTGTCATTTTATTATACTGAGATATTACCTGTTGGATAATACTTTCAACGCTAACAATCTGTTCATCCATCTCCATTTTATTTGCTTCAAGTTTTGAAAGATGCAGGATAAGGTTTAGCGTTTCCATCAGTCTATTGCCGCTATCAAAAAGGTTGGATGCCATCTCCTTAAATTCTGTTTCTTTCAATTCAGAATTCAAAATATCGGCGTAACCGAGAATGCCAACCATGGGTGTTCTAAGTTCGTGGCTCATGTTGGCAAGGAATATAGATTTTAATTTATTAGCAGCTTCGGCGGCTTCCTTGTTTTTTTTCAACGCCAATTCGTTTTGCTTCCGCTCAGATACATCCTGTTTTAAAGCGATGTAATGAGTTATTTCTTTGCCGTCAATTCTGACGGGGGTAATTGTCATTTCCTCTGTATAAAGATTGCCGTTTTTCTTTTTATTAATAATTTCGCCATGCCAAACTTTTCCGGCTTCTATCTTTGAATATAAATCGGCATAAAATTCTTTTTCCATTTTCCCCGATTTAAAAATGTTTACATTTTCCCCGATTATTTCCGCAAACTCGTAACCGGTTAGAGTTGAAAAGGAATTATTTACCCAAATTATTATTCCTTCGTTATTAGTAATTAATACCCCGTTTCCTGCTGATTGAAGTGCTACTGTAAGAAGGTTAACCTGCTCTTCTGATTTTTTCTTTTCCGTTATATCTGTTGCAATACCCATTAGTGCTATCGGTTTTCCACCATCATCTTTCACAATTGATGTTGAGAGATGAGCAAGGAATTCTACACCATCTTTACGTTTATTCCAAACTCTACCATTCCAGCCACCCGATAAGGTGGAGAGACGAATATGCTCACCCAATTCTTTGGGATTTTTATCTGAACGAACTTCTTCAATTTTCCATCCATCAAGGTCATCGTTCGTGTATCCGTACATCTTTAAAAATGCATCGTTAACAAAAAGTATTTTGTTATTCATATCCGTCACCGAAACAGCTTGAGTTATTCCCTTTAGTGCATGGGCAAGCATTCGTAATTTTTCATGCGCTTGTTTGGTATCGGTAACGTCAATAAGCGAGCCCATAAGTGCCGGGCGGTTATTTGATATCGTTGTTGATCCCAATATCTCAACTTCTCGCACTTCACCGGATGGTCGGCAAATTCTAAAACCATAGTGTATTTGTTTTTGTTTACCCGAAAGACAGTTTTCTATGTTTTCCATTACTTTGGGCATATCGTCAGGGTAGATAAACTCTTTAAATAAAAAATTAGCAGATGATTGAATATCCTGAATGCCGAATATTTTAAGAATTTTAGGGTTTGCATATTGGAATCTGCCATCCTGCAAAAGGTAAACACCAATTAATGATTCCTCTGCGAGAGTTTTAAAATTAACTGCAAGCTTTTTTTCGCGTACATCGCGTACTACTGCCATTAAAAGATATTCATTATTAATTTCTAATGCCTTCAAAGTAACTTCGGCATCGAATAATTCGCCTGAAAATTTTTTATGCAGCCACTCAAAAGTTACCGTACCTTTTTCGTATGCTGTTTTTATAAATTCTTTTGCCTTGTCAATAGATTTCATTCCGTCCGGCTGGAGGTCAGGGGAAAACGACACAGGAGATTTCAGAAGAATGTTTTCTTCCTTACAGTTAAATATCTGCAATGTTTTCTGATTACATTCAACGAATAAATCATCTTTCATTACAAAAACAGCATCCGTTGAATTATCAAAAATCCACTTATATTTTTGATAAGCTCCGGGGTCTCCATCTCTAAAAGAATATTTGTTGGAATCGGACAATTTGTTGATTACTCAAAATTAAAATTGATAATAATGATATATGCGTCAGTTCTGAAAAGCTCAAATACTCTAAGTGTTATTCCCGCGAAAGCGGGA
>JAIOIM010000219.1 GCA_019912505.1 Ignavibacteriaceae bacterium | reverse complement strand
AAGTAGTACAAAGACCTGAATCGGTTGTAAAGGAATTGATTGAAAATTCCATTGACTCCGGCGCCAATACGATAGAACTGATTGTAAAAAAAGCAGGTAAAATTTTAGTGCAGGTTGTTGACGATGGTCTCGGTATGAGCGAAGATGATGCCGAACTATGCGTTCAAAAACATGCAACAAGCAAAATTAAAAACTTAGAGGACCTTGACGCAATTGCTACACTTGGTTTTAGAGGAGAAGCGCTTAGTGCTATGGCGGCAGTTTCTCAACTTGAAGTTAAAACTGAAACAAGAGAAGACGAAATAGGCACATTGATTCGAGTGGACGAACCAGGAGAAATTTTTAAGGAAAAAGGATCTTTTACAAAAGGAACATCAATAGCCGTAAAAAACTTATTTTATAACGTGCCCGCACGCAGAAATTTTTTGAGAAGCGATACAACAGAATTAAGAAGAATAATAGACACCTTTAATAAAATTGCTTTAAGCCACCCGGACATCTGTTTTAAACTTTATAACGAAAGTGATATAATCTTCAACTATAAGCAAGGAAACTTAGACGAACGAGTGCAGCAAATATTTGCAGACAATATGCTCGATGCCCTTGTGCCGGTAGAAGAACGCACAGATTTTATTTCTTTGCACGGTTACATAGGTAAACCCGCATTCTTAAAAAAAAGTAAAGGTGAGCAATATCTTTTTTTAAATAACAGGTATGTTACAAGCAAGCAAATAAACCACGCTGTTTTTTCGGCTTATGAGAATGTTCTTGAAAAAGGTGATTACCCTTTCTTTATTCTTTTTCTTGAAATTGATCCATCGAGAATTGATGTAAATGTTCACCCATCAAAATTAGAAGTACGTTTTGAGAATGAGCGGGATGTTTATCATTTTGTTCTTGCAGTTATTAGAAAAAGCCTCGGCACACACGATCTTGTTCCTACTCTTTCATTTAATAATGAAGAACGTGGAGAGGAAAAAATGAGGATGAATGCTTTTTCAAGAACGGAGAAAAATGATTTTTCTGATCGTCCGCAGCACAGCAGGAGTCAGATAACTTCTCCCCGTTTTAGCGAAGAAGATATCGATATGGTTTTTAGCGATCTTCCGGATACAGGAATTAAACGAGGCGAAAAAATTATAGACGCTCCTTTTGAACAACCTGAAAATGTAAATTTATTTCAGTCATCAGTACAGTCAAACAAAAATGATGACGAGGGAGTGAACTCAACATTTATTATTCAGTTGCATAATAAGTATATTTTATCGCAAATTAAAAGCGGCTTGATGATTATCGACCAGCATGTAGCGCACGAACGTGTTTTGTATGAAAAAGCTTTGGAAAGAATCGATGCCGATATGCCTTTCAGTCAGCAGCTTATGTTTCCTAAAACTATGGAATTTGATCCTGCAAGTTTTGCTTTGTTAAAAGAACTTAATCCGTATCTTATAAAACTCGGGTTTGAAATAAAATTTTTCAGCAGAAACACAATTGTAGTAGAAGGAATGCCCGACGACATCAAACAGGGCACAGAAGGAAAAATACTTAACGAGATAATTGCAGAATATTCTTTTAATCAAGTTGAAAAGAAACTTGAAACGCGGGATAATATTGCAAAATCGTATGCGTGCCAAACTGCAATAAAAGCGGGAGATAGATTGAACGAAACCCAAATGAGGTTATTAATCGATCAGTTATTTGCTACATCAATGCCTTACGTCTGTCCTCATGGAAGACCAATTGTAGTAAAAATTCCCTTAGATGAATTTGACCGGAGGTTCGGAAGAACATGATAACTGTTTCAAACTTAACAAAAATATTATAAATTAGTTGCCACTTAATGAGCTTTAGCAGCAGTGAAGGAATTTTTATGAATGATGATTTTAATAATAGAAAAGAAGAATATTTTAAGAAAACCGGCGACCAGAAAAATAGAGGTGCAAAATTTACAACCGTCTCCGGCGAAAAAATAAATATTCTTTACACGCCCGAGGATGTTGAGAATATTAATTTCTTGTCTGAGATTGGTTTCCCCGGTGAATACCCATACACACGCGGTGTGCATGCAAACGGCTACCGCGGCAAAGTCTGGACGATGCGGCAGTTTGCCGGTTTCGGTTCGCCCGAAGATACTAATGAAAGATTTCACTATTTACTCGATCACGGGCAAACCGGTTTATCGGTTGCTTTCGATCTTCCTACACTTATGGGTTGGGATTCCGACTCGCCGGTAAGTGAAGGTGAAGTTGGAATATGCGGTGTGGCAATTTCCTCACTTCAAGATATGGAAATACTTTTTGATAAAATTCCTCTCGATAAAGTTTCCACATCGATGACAATTAACTCTCCGGCTGCAATGGTTTATGCTTTTTATCTTGCAGTTGCTCAGAAACAAGGTGTTGCTTTTAAAGACCTAAGAGGCACTTTGCAAAACGATATTCTTAAAGAATACATTGCACAAAAAGAATATATCTATCCGCCCCATCCCTCAATGCGTATAATTGTGGATATGATTGAGTTTTCGAAAAATGAAGTGCCGCAATTTAATCCTGTTTCGGTCAGCGGATATCACATTCGCGAAGCCGGTTCTACATCCGTACAAGAGTTAGCCTACACACTTGCAGACGGCTTTGCTTACATTGAAGCATGTATTGAAAGGGGAATGGATGTTGATGATTTTGCGCCAAGGATTTCTTTTTTCTTTAATTCTCATCTCGATTTTTTTGAAGAGATTGCTAAATTTAGAGCCGCGCGAAAAATTTATGCAAAAAGAATGAAAGAAAAATACGGTGCCAAAAATCCACGCTCCTGGTGGTTAAGATTTCATACACAAACTGCAGGCTGCACCTTAACGGCACAACAACCTGAAAATAATATCGTTCGTACTGCTTTTCAGGCGCTTGCAGGTGTACTCGGCGGAACGCAGTCGCTACATACAAATTCGATGGATGAAACACTCGCATTACCCTCAGAAAAAGCTGTTAAAATAGCATTAAGAACTCAGCAATTAATTGCATATGAAACCGGCGTTGTAAATACTGTTGACCCCCTCGGCGGAAGTTATTTTGTTGAAGCGCTAACAGACAAAATGGAAAAACAAGCGAATGAAATCTTCGAGCAGATTGATTCTCTGGGCGGCGTTATACAGGCAATAGAAACCGGTTACTTTCAAAAGGAGATTGCTAATGCCGCTTACATTTATCAAATGGCTGTTGAACGAAAAGATAAATATATTGTTGGCGTTAATGAGTTTATTGAAAGAGATGAAAAAGTAGACATACCCATATTGCTTGTTTCGCCAGAGGTCGAGAAAAAACAAAATAAAAGACTGGCTGAATTGAAACAAAGCAGAAACCAGGATTTGGTAAAGGCAAGTCTAAACGAATTGAAGCAGGCAGCAATCGATCAGAAAAACATTATGCCTCCGCTTATTAGAGCCGCTCAAAAT
>JAIOIM010000218.1 GCA_019912505.1 Ignavibacteriaceae bacterium | reverse complement strand
ATTAAAATCTTTTATCCAAATGTAATCGGACGGGGCTGGAGTGTTGTTATGAGCAAGCGCTCTAAACATTTTATATCTTGTAGCATTTGGATTTTGCTCTTTGCCTCAAAGTAGAGTACTATTTTCCTCTACACTTATTGAAAAATAATCATTCCCTATAGCCAAACTATTTTGGAAATAATTTGAAGGAAATGAGGTGACATCTGGCGAAGTAAATGTTTTAGAAACCAGTTGTCCATTTTCATTCACCAACCATTTCCCCTTCCACAATTGTAAAACGCTTCCATCTTCTATGGGTCCATCATTTGTACCATCAGTTTGTGCATCCCACCAAAAAATTTGGTTTGGAACATTATAAATGACTTTGAAATCCGATCCATAGCTATCTGGATAATTTTCATTTGTTTGGCGTCCATATCTTGAATCTTTTGTATCGATATATATGTAATGATTTGAATCAATTTTTTTGAGTTTATATACACCATAACCGTAATGTGGATCCTTTGTGTCAGATCCCTTTGCACAAAATCCCCAGCCTTTTTGATCACAATGTATACCCAATGTGGTTGAGTTAACAGTTTCAACATCCGTTGAACAATCATCACAATTCTGCGTTGTGCATGCAGAACAGAGATAAAAATTATTGTTGTTATCATAACAATATGAATTTTTAAGTTTTTGAAGCGAAAACGAAAAAGAACCTATACCATCTTCAATACAAATGTAAAACTCAGGCGCATATTTTTGGGAAAATATTGTGATTGTAAATAAAAAAAATAAAAATATTGTTTTCACACTAACCTCACTTATAACTTGTAAGAATATTATTTTTGTACCCGGGGATAAAAATTTGTCCAAAACCAAATGCGGGTGAAAATACCGAAAAGGTGTTGTTGGAAGGATATTCAATTTCATAAATTAAATTTCCGCCCTTTGATATTTTTAACGAAATTCTATTGCTTTTAGCACCAATGCAGTATATGTTTCCTTCAGAATCGCACACTAGTGGACTCTCAATATTTACCGGATCGTCATAGCTCCACCTGAGTTGCCCATCATAATCAAGCGATATGATTCTTCCTACATCAAGATAAAGGTTGCCTTCTTTATCCATCGTAAACATATTATAACTATCCATATCTGAAACAAAATCAATTTTATACTTCCACCTTACAGTTCCATCACTTTTTAGAGAGTAAAATGTTGGAGTATCCGTTGAATCTTTTGAAAAAAGATAAATATTACCCTTGCAGTCAATTAATGGGGTGCTGTGTAAAACAGGTCTGGCTTTTCCGAATTTCCATAATACAGTTTTAGTGTTAACATCAAATGCAATGATTGAATGTGTATTTGACGGACATGGAATATAAAGTACATTTCCGTCCGGTGAAAAACTCATGCTGTTATACTCATCGCCGGCAATTTCAAGATCATTGGCTTCCCATTTTACATAACCGCTTCTATCTATCGCATATAATATCCAGCTATGCCAATCTTTTAAACCTATGGCGTATATGGTTCCATCCTTACCTATATTTATCCCTGTTTGAAAAATTTGTGTGCCTATATTCAGTTCCCATTTCAATGAGCCGTCTCTCTTTATTGCATATAATTTTTTTTCATCGGGAGAACTTACATAGACAGTGCCTTCATTATCTATAAGCGGTGAGGATGAATTGGTTCCGAAGTAAATAAAAAACTGATGACACCATTCCAGTTTACCATCTAAACCATATTTAACCAATCCGCTGATTGAGGAAGGATAATTAGTTATGACTGTATAAATCGATGAATCATTTGAGATAGCTACCCCACATGCTGTTTGGACGGTATCAATATTCCAATTTAATATACCCAATGGTCCTATTGATTTACTCCTTCCGGTATTTTGCGGATCAGCGCGGTACATCGGCCAGGGGCTGTCGGCTAAACTTGCCCAGGGAATATCTTCCTGGTAGCCGGGTGGTTTGGTTGGCTGCGGCTCGGTGGGGCTGTTTTTTTTGCAGCCGACAAAAACGAGAAGCAGCAAAAGAATTATGGTAATTAAAAAAAGTTTTTTCATCGTTTGTTCTCCTGTGCTTTTATAAAAA
>JAIOIM010000217.1 GCA_019912505.1 Ignavibacteriaceae bacterium | reverse complement strand
TATTTAAATGGAGAATTAATAGAAAACCACAATCCTCTTGGTGTTGCTGTTCATCAAGAAACGTATGCATGGAACTTTCCATTTGCCGATTTTTTTGTGATTCTAAATTATACAATTAAAAATGTCTCGGGTAAATATCTCGATAGTGTTTACGTTGGTTTATGGACAGATGCAGTTGTAAGAAATACTAAAATCACTTCACCAAGGTCCGGAGGTTCTTTCTTCAATAAAGGCGGTAACGGATTTAGTGACTCAATGAAGATAGCTTACGAATTTGATGCAACGGGTGATATTGGCTTTACTGATAGTTATCTCGGTGTTCAATTTCTTGGTTCCTCACCTTCATTAGATTCAGTTTTAATTGGCAGCACAGAAACTTTACCCTCCGTTAATTATGTTTCGTGGCAGTTTAGAAATACAGACGACCCTAACTTTTTTGCTCCAAATAATGACTTTGACAGATACAGGAAAATGCAGGGTTATTTTGGCGGACAAAACCGGTATAATGCGGGTGTTACTCCGGAAGCACTTCGTTTATCATCAAACAGATCAATGTTAATTACATCGGGCTATTATAAAAATATTGCGCCGGGCGACAGCATAAATGTTGTATTTGCAATAGTAGCGGCAAAAAAATATGGTAATGACGCAGCATCTTTCGATACAAAAGAAGAAAAAATTAATTTGTTTAATAGCGCAGAATGGGCTTTAAGGGCGTATTACGGCGAAGATAGAAACCGCAACGGAATAATAGACCCGGGTGAAGATATTGACGGCAATAATGAAGTAACAAGATATATTTTGCCAGCCCCGCCGCTTGTTCCTGTGTGTAAAGTTATTCCAGAAAAAAACAAAGCTACAATTTATTGGGATAAGAGAGCAGAAGCTTCAATAGACCCTATTTCCGGTAAAAAAGATTTTGAAGGATATAGAATCTATCGTACCCAATCGGGGTTCGATTTGTCGAACAAACAAGATGTTCTATCTTCACTTGTATTATTAAATGAAGTTGATAGTGCAGGAAATAATTTAGGCTTCGATACTGGTTTTGAGTTTGTAGAACTTGATGCCCCGGTTACATTTGTCGGCGATACAGTCAATTATTATTATAAATACGAAGTAAATAATTTATTAAATGGCTGGCAGTATTTATTTTCGGTTACGTCTTTTGACGAGGGAGATGAATCAAATAATTTAAACAGCCTCGAATCTAGCTCACTTGCAAATTTGAACAGAATTTTACCCGGCACGCCGGCAGTTGAAGATGAAAATGTTGAGGTGGGAGTTTATCCTAATCCTTATTACGGTAGTGCAATTTGGGATGGCAGCTCGGAAAGGTTGAGAAAAATTTATTTTTATAATCTTCCTGCAGATTGCGATATAACTGTTTATACTCTTTCGGGTGATGTTATAAAAAGATTATCCCATAACTCACAGAATGCAGGCAGTGAAATTAGATGGTTTGAAAATTTTTCCAGCGGCAGTTCACAAAAATTTGCCGGCGGCGAGCATGCCTGGGATCTTATTACAGATAATGACCAGGCAATTGCAACAGGTTTATATTTATTTACAGTTAAGAATAACAAAA
>JAIOIM010000026.1 GCA_019912505.1 Ignavibacteriaceae bacterium | reverse complement strand
TGACGAATAGAAAAATATAGAGTGAGAGAATTCTGAAATTATTCATTAAAACTTTCCGATTTTCTAAAAAATATTAAATGGGAGTCATTAAAATTCAACAAAAAGCATACACTATCAAAAGCAACGCGTTCCATCATTACTATCGGATAATTTATAACTTTAATTAAGCCCAAAATAGTAATAAGGCAATAAAACATAAATTATACCGAGATCGGACAATTCGGCGTAATCAGATATCTGAAATGAGAAACCGGAAAACTTCTGTAACCATAAACCAGGCATGGCGGAAAACATCTTCACTTCTTCTGCAAATAAATGACGTTTGTGTTAGCTCCTGATCTTGAATCTCTTACCTCTGTTATCATAAAAATTATTTCCCTTTTGCCCACTTATTTTTACTAACTATGTTACTCTATTTTTTGCCTCAACAACATAGGCACAGAATGCGGTTAAATATATTTTATACCCAAGTGTAAGTCACTTAATTCAAGCCTGACTATTTAATTCTGTCCAAATAAAGTATTCCATTCAGATGATCTATTTCGTGTTGAAATATAATTGCAGTAAATCCCTCAATCATTTCAATCTGATGAGTATTGTCTGGTCTCAGATATTCTAAGAGAATAGCATAAGAGCGTGTTGTGGTAGTATCTCTTTTCCCCGGTACTGAAAGACACCCCTCTATCCATTTTAATTTCTTCTTCGTATACTTTGTAATCTTAGGATTAAAATATACTTCAAAAGGATAGCCCGGTTTATCATATCGCTGTACCCAAATAATATTCTTAAGTATTCCTACTTGTGGAGCAGCTATTCCAACTCCTAAAGTAAGACTGTCATTTACTGTTGTGTACATTCTTTTTATCAGCCTTTGCAGTACCGCATTATTAGAGTCGGGAATAGCATCCTCAGACTTAGTCCGTAATAAGAGAGAATCTTTTTTATTATAAACACTAAGGACACGCATGATTTTAGCAGAATCAGCCGACATAATTAATTCAGCTTGTGCAGAAGAGAATTGACGCTCTATATTAATCTTCTGAGAACCAGCACATCCAGCGATAAAAAGAAGAGCAAGTAGTATAAATAAATTTTTCATATCCAATTATACGAAAATAATGTGTCTTGTTGCCAATCCGGCACAGCCAACACGCGAGGTGATGTTATTTAGCTGCGAAAAAGAAACAGCGTCAGTCCGCATCTTTCCTGTCTTATGAATTGGGCGACCGAATATAAAAACAGATTTACTTCCCATTCAACCCTTCAACTATTTGCTTAAAGCTTGCTAATCCCGCCTCTACATTTTCGATTATCTCAAGTGCCAACACATCAGGATCGGGAAGGTTCTCCATGTCTCCAAGACTGTCATCTTTCAACCAGAAGATATCAAGATTGGTTTTGTCTCTTGCAATTACTTCATCGTAACTGAATTTTTTAAATCGTTCTGTTTCTTTTCTCTTAAATCTATTTTTCGGATTGTAGCAATCAACAAAGTCTTTAAGATTATCATATTTCATCTGCTGTGTTTTTAGCGTGAAGTGTATGTTCGTTCGCAGATCATAAATCCAGATATCTTTTGTCCATGCAGTTTTTGCCGCCGGTTTGTTATCGAAGAAGATTACATTTGCTTTTACTCCTTGAGCATAAAATATTCCGGTTGGTAATCTTAGAATTGTATGAACATCGGTTGATTCAAGTAAACGCTTTCTTACTGTTTCCCCGGCTCCACCTTCAAACAAAACATTATCCGGAACCACAACTGCCGCTTTACCATCTGCTTTTAACATTGACCGAACGTGCTGTATAAAATTTAACTGCTTATTTGATGTTGTAGTCCAGAAATCCTGACGTTCATAAGTAAGAGTATCTTTCCCTTGTGTTCCATCCTCATTTGTAATTGTCATACTGCTCTTTTTACCGAATGGAGGATTTGTAAGAACGTAATCAAACTTAGTTGTCGGTGATACAAGTAAACTGTCTGACCTTTCGATTGGCGGTTCGCTGTTTAGGTCGCCGATATTGTGCAGATACAAATTCATCAAACAAAGTCTTGCCGTGTTGGGAACAATTTCCCAGCCATGAAAAGTTTTGAATTTAAGAAACTCTTTTTCTGATTTATCTAAATTGAACTTTTTTTCGTCCGAAATAAAATCATAAACTGCAAGAAAGAAACCGCCTGTGCCGCAAGCGGGGTCTGCAATGGTTTTCTTTGGTTCCGGTTTTATACATTCAACCATTGCTTTGATGAGAACACGCGGAGTAAAATATTGTCCCGCTCCTGACTTTGTATCTTCCGCATTCTTTTCTAGCAGCCCTTCATAAATATCTCCTTTAACATCGGCGTCGAGTACAACCCAGTTTTCATCATTTATCAAGCGGATAAGTTTATAGAGCTTTGCCGGGTCTTGAATTTTATTCTGAGCTTTGAAAAATATTTCCCCGATCATTCCTTTTTCTTTGCCAAGCTCATTTAGAATTCTTATGTAATGTGCTTCAAGCTCTGCACCGCTTTTGTTTTGAAGACTTTCCCAGTTTAACTTCTTTGGGATTCTTATTTCTCTGTTGTACGGTGGCTTGGAATACTCATCTGCCATTTTAAGAAAAAGTAAATATGTAAGCTGTTCTACGTAATCACCGTAACTTACGCCGTCATCTCTTAAAGTGTTGCAGTAATTCCAAACTCTTTGAACTATTGATGCTGTTGTCATAGTAATAATATTAATTTTTAGTAAATCAATTTTGAATTGCCACGATCTTTAGATCGTGGGATATAATTAAAAAATAAATTCCGGCTTTAGCCAAATAAATTAGTGTGTTTTGTAAAACCATATTTCTTTATAAACTCTTCATATTCTTCTGAAAAACTCTTTTTCCTATGATGCTCTTCCTGATTCTTTATGTAATCTCTTACCTTATTAATCTGCGATTCGCTTACTGATACTGCTATATACTCATCCTGCCATTCAAAATGACCTGGTGTCAACTTATTCTTATTTACCCAATTTGAAGACTCACCTTTAATT
>JAIOIM010000216.1 GCA_019912505.1 Ignavibacteriaceae bacterium | reverse complement strand
CTCCTACTGCTTAAACGCAATTTGGACTATCTCAATCATAAATGTAATCCAAAATTAACATTTGTAAATATGCGGGATTGAATAGAGCATTCAAACAAAGAGGTGTTAAAAAGATAAACTTTTGTTGAGTAGCAAAATGTAAATACCGCCGAGTATCCATCAAGATAACACTTGGCCTCCTGAAAACCACAGTACCTGCACTTTGCCAGCCTAATGTTTTTACATCAATCATTTTCGTTCTGAATCAAGAAAATACAAATAACTAACAGAAAATAATTGAATTTATATACAATAGCAACAATAAATAAAAAAGGCTGCCCAAACGGACAGCCTTTTTGTTAACCTATTTAAGTCTGTTAGAATAACTTTTATTCTGCAAACTCAGAATTTCTTTGTGTTACTTCGTGCCTACTTTGAGGTACTTTGTGTACCAAAATTTCTCTCGCGAAATAACAACAAATCAACTCCATTACTTAATAAACATCATCTTCTTCGATTCTACATAATTTCCGCTGCTGCCTTTGGCTCTTATCTGGTAGATGTATGTACCGGAAGTAAGTTCGGAAGCATTGAATGAAATTTTTTGATAACCTGGTTCAACCGTTCCGCTTACGAGCGTTTTTACAAGCTCGCCGATGGAGGAATAAATTGTTAATGTAACTTCTGCCTTTTCGGGGACGGAATACTCAATTACAGTTGTCGGGTTAAACGGGTTAGGATAGTTTTGTGCAAGCGAAAAAACAGTAGGCGATGAAACTTCAATTTCAACAAAGTTTGTGTATTCGTATGTGCCGTCCATATCCACTTGTTTTAACCTGTATGTATATTTCCCTACATTCATATCTTTATCAATATAGGAGTACTGAGCAGGATTTGTAGATGTACCGGCGCCGTTTACAAATTCAACTTCGTTCCATGCATCTTTTGTTGATTTTCTTTCGATGCTGAATCCGCGGTTATTTGTTTCTGTTGCGGTTGACCAGTTAAGCACAACATTATTCTGATCGGTAGAAGCAGTAAAGGATGTTAACTCAACCGGTATTGCACCTATTGTCATACTTACCGGAACAGTTACCGTTGCGTTAGCCGGATCGTTGCTGGCAATAACCACATCCATACCGTAATTTCCAAGCGGAAAATCTTCGGTGTTGAATGTTAACAATAAGTTTGCCGATGTTCCGTTGGTTAAAGTACCGCCGGTGCTATTTGCAGCAAGCCAATCGGGGTCAGCTGAAATTTTTACAGCAAGATTATTTTTTACATAAGCTGCGTTATAAGCTATCTGTAAACCATCTGTTCCGCTTTGGTTTTCAACGCCAACTGTTGCCGATGTTAAAGTAGCGTTCATATTATTGTAATAAATCATTACTTTACCTGAGTTGTATAAAACATACTGCCAGGTTAAGGAACCGGTAGCGCTATATTTTTGCCATCCGGTAAACTGCACAATAAATTTATTTCCTTCCTGTTTATAGTGAACAGTTCCCTGAGTTCTGCCGTCAAGGTCATCCCAAAAAGCTGCGATAAAACCATTAGGTGCAGCTGCATTAGGTATCTGAACATTACTAAACATATTGGCTGTTGGCGCAGAAAACAGTAAAGGTCCATTACTGTTTACATATACCTGGTTGTGTGTTGCTCCGTAAAATTTGAAATCGAAACCAAGTGTAAACGGACCGCAATAACCTTCATCCTTTGGATCAAAAGTACCGGTTGCAGTCCATGTTGTTGCAAGTGTTCCGGTTGTGGATATATCATTCCAATCATAAGCCGGACCATTTGGATCGTCTGAGTCAATCCAGCTATAACCGAATAAATCCGGACCGCCAGCACCCTCAATACTTAAACCGCCGATTTCGGCAACTCTATCTTTTATACCGAAACTTGCATCAGGTTTTACTACCATATTTGGTACTATATTTATGTTAATTTTATCTGTCGGAAATGTGCTATTCTCCATAGCAACAGTATAATCCAATGTTGAATTATATCCGGTTACGTTAGCTATATGAATAGTATCTACATAAGTTTGGTTGTTTACCAAAACTCTATTTATAGCGTTGGGGGTAACTGAAACCTGCGGAGCGCCGTAGGTAGTACCGGAAACCGGATTAGAAATATCCGACCAGTTGCTCCACACATCTCTTGCCCTTATAGCAAAATGATATGTAGTTGAAAAATTCAAACCATCAACAGTAATGCTTTCGAGAGCACCGGCTGTGTCGGGAAGAGCATTAAAAGGTACTTCGGTTGCTGCATAAAAAGCAGCTGTATCTGTAATTGGCGCATTTGATATTCTGATGTCGAACCCTGTAACTCCGCCCATTGATGAGTCAAAAGGAACTGTCCAAACAAGCGACAATGAATTTGATGTAATATCTGTTATTTGAAGATCAGTTATCGGATTTGGTGGTGTAACATCCGGTGTACCGAGCGAAACAAAAGCCGCATAAACATCTATCAATCCCATACCATATACGTTATCTTCGCCGGGTGTGCCAAGGTCTTTAGCTGTGTTGTAAAGAGCCATTTTTATTTGCTTACCGGTAAGGTTTGGGGCAAAAGATTTTAATAGCGCAATTGCACCAGCTACGTGTGGGCTTGCCATTGAAGTTCCTGACATTGTTGTGTAGCCGCCGCCGGGATATGATGAACGAACATTAACACCCGGAGCTGAGCCTTCGGGTTTTATTAATAGCGAGCCTGAACCGCCGCATGTTGATGGTCCGCGGCTTGAAAAACTTGCAATCGGGTTGGTGCTGCCGCCAAGATACGAAACGCCGTCTATTGCACCGGTTGCCCAGATGTTTACTTCATCGGTATTAATATTTTTTGGTTTTGTAATTGTGGTTGAACCCGGACCGCTGTTTCCGGCAGAAAATACAACGCCGATACCTGCAGCTTCAACTGCGTCAAGTGTTGTTTTATAAATACTGGAACATTCGTTTGTCACATCAGGATCATACCAGCTATTGCTAATTGAAGCAGGCATATCGCTAATTGTATTCGGGTCACCATCAGGACTAATTGACCATTGGAAAGCTGCTACCGAGTTTGATGTGTGAGGGCTTGTGCAAATAGTTTTTGCTGCAATCCACTCAGCATCAGGGGCTACGCCAACTGTATCGCCCGCGGGTGTTCTACCCGTCATGGTACCTAATGTATGAGTTCCGTGTCCATCGCAATCGCTTGGTGTAGTGCTGCCGGAAGGGTCAAACCATGCTTGAGCCGCAGGTACGTGATTTCCACGGTATTTATAATTCAATGCCGGATGTGTAGGATCAACACCGGTATCAATGTCCATTACAATCTGTCCTTGTCCGGTTATACCGAGAGCCCAGAGTTTATGGGCGTTTATGATTTTCAAACCGGCTTCGCTTCCGAGTATACTTTCGGATGCTTTTACTTCAACAGGTCTATCATAATCGAGCAGCGCATCTAAATCCATCAAACCAACATCGGTGCGGGTCATTAAATTTTTTACGATGGATGAGTTGCATTCAACCATAAACATATTGGCAACCCAGTACGACTCATATTTAAACACTTCACGGCTCTCGAGATTATTCTCGAAGTATGCAATCATATCCGGCTGTGTTGCATTAGCTTTATTTTGAAGGGCTGTAATTACTTCGTATGCTCTTCTTTTAAGAGTAGCATTTTCTCTATACAAACGCGCATCTAATGATTCAATATCAACCTGATCATTCATATAAACCAAAATGCGGAGATAATCATTAGGACTGCTGTTTCGCATTACGTTTTGTAAACGCGTACTAACTTCGGGTTGTGCCTGCAGCACTGGGGAAAGGAGAAGCAGGAAAACAAATAATGTAACTAACTTTTTCACGTAACGGCTCCTGTTATTTAATAAAAGATATTTGATGAAAAACGACAGAACAAATTAGGAATAAATGATAATTATGGCAACAAGCGGGGAAAGATTTATGATTTCGGGGTCAGGAGGAGTAAGTATAAAGCACGGAGCGATAAGAGGTGTAAATAATAGTAGGAGAAAAAGCAAAATGAACAAGCTGGGGTATAGAATGGTTAGAATAAAAACGTTAGCAAATGATAAAGAAGCGGCAGGGTGATAAAACTTAAAATTAACCCGAAGCCCACAAGCGCGGCACTTAATCGGGGTGCCAGTCCGCCGATAATTGCAAGCGCACCGGCGGAGACCATAGGCGGCATAGCGGCTTCGAATATAGAGACCTGTATTGCTTCCCCTTTCAAACCAAAAATAAAACTTAAAAGTATCGCCAAAGCTGGAAGTGCTGCAAGTTTTAAAATAATACCTATGGTTAAAGGTAAAGCAAATTCCTTTTCAATTTTAAAGCTTGTTTGAAAGCCTATTGCTACCATTACAAGAGGAATAAGCGTTGCTTCCAAAACCTTCAACATCTCAGTAACATACAGCGGATAATCAATCGGGCGTAAAAGCAGCGCAGCCGCCACAGCAAGAAACGGCGGGAATGTTACAATTTTTTTTAATATATTTTTTGCGCCGGGCTTTTGATTGCCGTTAGAATAAAGGGCGAGAATTATTGTACCGTAAACTGCGAGCATAAGAAATGAACCAAGCTGGTCATATAACACCGCGTAAGGCATTCCGGTATTTCCGAAAAAAGCATAAACCATCGGCAGACCTAGGAATGAAGTATTTCCGAGCGGTACAAGCAGCATCAAACTGCCAGTAATTTGTCTGTTCCATTTAAAAGCTTTTGAGAGAAACAAAACTACAGCAGCAGATAACGCAAGCATTACATAAGCTGTTGCTACAGGCAAGATGAGATTTATTGAAAATTGAAGGTCAGCAATTTTTAGCAGCACAAGTGCCGGCAATGAAATATAAATAACAAAC
>JAIOIM010000215.1 GCA_019912505.1 Ignavibacteriaceae bacterium | reverse complement strand
ATATAAACTTACTTTCAAGAATAGGGTCTATGTAAAAAGAAAACGTAGTATCTGAAAAAGAATACAAATGTTTTTGATGCTCGCTGAGGAAATAATCAAGGGCACTAGAAGTCTCCCCATCACTCTCAATTTCTGTTTGTTGATTATCGTTAATTTTTTCTTTCAGTTTTGTAAACAATTGTTGTTCGGCAAGGCTGAGTTTAAATAAATTAGATTCAATTTCGCGAAATGCTGCCTGAATTGTGGAACGCGATAGGGGAAGAATAATATCATCATAATTTATCAATACACCTTGATTTTGCATGCTTTTTAGGAATGGATAAATTTGACGATCAGTTGGAACGGTTTCGACCTGTGAAAAGATTTTAAATTGAAGTATTATAATCAAGCAGCAAAGGAATAATAGCTTCATTAGAATAACTATTTATTAATAGTTTCATTTTGAATATTAGAATAATCGGAAATTAATTCCATGATTTATCTCCCTCAAAAGTATTATCTTCAGAAGCCACCGCAACTTGAGATATTTTTTGATTATCGCTGACATGGCTAAAGGTGGGAACGAAAGTCTGAAATAGCGTCAACAGATCTTCTTTTGAAGTGTGACCATTTAAATTTTTAAAAGTATTAATCATTTCAGCAATAGAAGATTGATTGAATGTGCAAAACATTTTTGCCTTAAAGATTTTATCGTGCGATGTTGAAAGCACACCCTCTTCGGCGGTCAAAACTTCCTCATAAAGTTTTTCCCCTTCTCTTATTCCGGTGTATTCAATTTTAATATCTTTGTCGGGTATTAGATGATGAAGAAGGATGAGATCCCGTACCAGGTCTATAATTTTTACTGGTTCACCCATATCCAACACGAATATATCACCATTATTACCTGTGGCAGCAGCTTGAAGAACTAAAGCAACAGCTTCGGGAATTGTCATAAAATATCGTTTCATATCTGGGTGCGTAATAGTAATCGGTCCTCCGTTTTTTAACTGATTTAAGAATATTGGAAGAGCACTTCCCCTGCTGCCAATTACATTGCCAAACCGTACTGCAACAAAATTCGAATCGCTTTCAATACCTTCGCCAGTTACTACATGCTCGGCTATTCTTTTTGTAACGCCCATAACACTAGAAGGGTTGACGGCTTTGTCTGTTGATATCAAAACAAAATTACTAACTTTATATTTTATTGCTGCTATTGCAAGATTGTGAGTTCCGATAATATTAACCCTAACAGCCTCCTCGGGAAATTTTTCCATAATTGGAACATGTTTGTAAGCCGCGGCATGAAATACAACATCGGGTTTAAAATCCGAAAATACTTTGTTGACTTTCTGCGTATCAGATACATCACAGAGATACATCTTAATTTTCTTTTTATCAAAGTGATTACCCAATTCTAATTCAAGGTCAGCCAAATCACTCTCATTTATATCTATGATTGCAATTTCTTCAGGTTTGTAGTTTAATACTTGCCGAGATATTTCGGACCCTATTGACCCAGCCGCCCCGGTAACAAGTATTCGTTTGTTCCGTATATATCCACCAATAATTATGGTATTAATGGAAACTGCCTGTCTCCCAATAAGGTCACTAACCTCAATATCTCGAATATCATCAACTTTAACTTTTACATTATTCGATATGTCGTTAATAGTTTTAATGACCTTAATATCTGTTATTCCGGCTACACGTGCAAGGTTAAGTATTTTTCTATGGAACAACCTATCTGCCGTTAAAACTGATATTATTATTGACTCAACTTTGTATTGCTTTATTATTTCGGCAAGTTCTTCTGTAGTGCCAATAACTTTGATTCCCTGCATATAAAGGTTTAGTTTTAGGGGATCGTCATCGATAAACCCAACTGGGAGAAATTTTCTGGTTTCGCTTCTATTTATGTCTCTTAATACTTGCTCCCCGCTGCTGCCAGCACCAATTATAAGCGTTTTTTTTAAATCGGATCTTCCGATGCTCTGCCGCATTATTTCAAGGTAAAACCGCTTTGATATTTTAAACCCAGCCGACAACAAAAATGACAGGACTAGATCGATCAAGATTACACTTCTGGGAAACCCATCAAAAACTTTAAAACCAAAACCATAAATAATTATAAAAATGATAGCACTGCTGATG
>JAIOIM010000214.1 GCA_019912505.1 Ignavibacteriaceae bacterium | reverse complement strand
TCTTATGGGCATATAAATATTAAGTATGCAGCAAAAATTTCATTTTGTTGGGAGAACAAAACGAAAGGTTAATGGAATGTTTTAATTTTATGTTGAGTATAATTTATGTAATCATTCTTATAAGCATAGGGACAGAACAGTGTTCCGTCCCTGCAAATGTTTTATCAAAATTATTTTATCCGCCGGGCATCAATCAGTATAATTGTATGCTATTCGGCTTGTGTGGTGTTTTCGATGCCAAACAGGTCGAATGGTTTTTTGCTGAATGTATCGTTAAAGAAAAATACGGTTAGAAAAATGTACGCTATAAAACCCAATACAATAAACAGCTGCACCCATGTGGTTTTTTGGATTTCCTGTTTTGCTTTTACATCGCAAACTTCACCGGGGCAATATTGCGCCTTTTCTTTATATATCATCGAATAAAATTTGCACCCGAGACAAATACCAAACGCTGATTCGAAGAATAAAAAGATAAGACAAGTAAGACAGATAAGCCCTGTAATAGGGCTGTGTGAATTTACAACCACTATAAGGATAAACATTGTTACTGCCAGAACAATGCCTATTATCCATGCAAACTTTTTCTGCTGTGCGCCAACATATTCAGGTGCCTGGTTTCTTACAATAAAACGTCCGAGTATTAACGTAGGGGAAAAACGGGGGTTAATAAAAACGCGTATTGAAATATCTGTAAGGAATATTACAACAGCATACTTTAGGAGTAAAAAATTACCTTTAAGTATTACAGTCAATATTGCTATAAACATAAATAAAAATAAAATTCCCGCCGCCGCTCTTATTTCCCGTTCATTTAAAACCGGTATGTTATACCCTTCAACATCTTCACCGAATTTTACAATTTTTTTCAATGTGTCTCCTTCATTTTTGTCTGTTTTTGTGGTAACGTAATTATATAATATTCTGTTATTGTGCCGACTTGTGTACGCCTCTATAAAAATAGTGGTTTTAACTAATCTGTATGAGTATTAAGCAAATATTTGTTTTGGTTTAATTTTAGGGTAATCATACTTAAAAGGTTTGATTTCATTATTTACCTGTTGCTTATTGTAAGTCCATATTTAAAACTGCTCACATCCGCAAAACAAAATATAGGCTGCAATAGTATAAGAAAAATCTTTTATCCCGTGCTACATATACAGAATATAGTCGTTTTCTCTAACTGCCGGGGCAATAAAATAACCGAAAAGATTATATGCACTAAAGTATGCTAAAGATAATAAAAGAATTTTCTTGCCGATTTTTATATAATCAACTTTGGTTTAATTATTATCTTCGTACAGCAAATTACTTTTTGTTATTCTACATATTCAGCAATTTCGGCGGAAACTAAAATTCTGCCGCAATACTCGCAGTAAAAAAGTTTATTGTTTCTGCGTATTTCAAGTTGGCGCTGCGGGGGGACAATATTATGGCAGCCGCTGCACGCCGCACGTTTTATTGTAGAAACAGCAATCCCTTTTTTAGCTTTGCGAATACGCATATAAGCCGAGTAATCTGGTTTTTTTACATTTGCCTGTAACTCTTTACGGTTGGCAAGAAACTTTGCTTCTTCTTTTTCGTTAGCTTTTACTATTTCTTTAAGGTCGGCTTCTTTTAGTTTCAGTTCTTCCTTCAACTCTTCCAACTTCGGTTTAGTAGTTTCTATATCATCGGCAAGCGCCGTACTTAAATCGGAGAGTGAATCATTCTCAGCCTCAAGTTTGCTAACCCGTAATTCGTTGTGGTCAATTTCCTTTGTAAGGGCATCGTACTCTTTGTTGTTACGCACCTGGTAAAGCTGTGCTTTGAATTTTTTCTGGTTAGCCCTCAGCTTTTCTATTTCCTCTTCATTTTCTACCCTTTTTTCAAGCGACTCTCCTCGTTCTTCGTCTTTTTTCTTTATATCTTCCTTCAGATCATTCACCTGTTCTTCAAGCGCTGCAACTGCGTTCGGCAAATCGCCGCGCAATTCTTCTAACTCGTCCAACTGTTCGTCCAATACTTGAAGCTCGTATAATAACTTTAATCTATCTATCAATTTAATTTACTCCTTCTTTGTTATAAAATAAAATAGGATTTGTACTTCCTTTATACTTAAATATTTTTATGCGGTTTTCTTTGGTAAGATTTTTTAATCTTCTTTCCATCTCGTTCAAAACATGAATCTCAGTTTCATAGTGCCCTGCGTCAATCAACCATATTTTATCAACCGCATCGTGAAAAGTATGGTATTTAATATCCGCCGTTACAAAAACATCGGCTCCGGCTTTAACCGCCTCGTTAAACAAATCACTCCCCGAGCCGCCGCAAACCGCCACCTTTTTTACTGTTTTACTTTTCCCGGTTGCGTATCTAAAATTGCTCAGTTTCAAATTCTTTTTTAGTTGGGAAAAGAAATCATCTATTTTAAGCGGTATCTCAAACTCGCCTATAGCTCCGGCACCGTGGTTTGGGTTTTCGTTTTCAAGAGGCAAAACGTCAAATGCTGGCTCTTCGTAAGGATGCGCCGCCTTTAATGCTTTTACAGCGGCGTTAAGTTTCCAGGCATAAACAACAATTTCTAATTTGAATTCATCAACCCGTTCAAACTTTTCTTTATTGCCCCGCTTCGGGTTTGAAGATGAAGAACCATAAAATGTACCGAGTCCTTTTTGTCTAAAACTGCACCCGCTATACTCGCCTACTATTCCGCCGCCCGCGGCAAATATGGCGTCTGCAACTTTATCCACCGCGTCAACCGGTACATTAACCGATAATTTAAACTGGTTCGATTTTAACTTTGTGAGAAAATTTATTTTCTGTAAACCAAGTTTTTTTGCAAGTATAAAACTAACGCCGTCTTTTGTAAAATCGAGATTTGTGTGAGCGGAGTATAAAGTGATGTCGTTTTTTATTAATGTTTGAAGAATGATTGACTGGGTATCGTGGTCGAAGTTTAATGTTTTTATTGGTGTAAAGATGAATGGGTGGTGCGTAATGATGAGGTTGCAATTCTGCCTTATTGCTTGTTCCAATACCGGGGGTGTTACCTCGAGAGAAAGTAAGATGTTACTCACCTCTCTGTTTGGGGCTCCGGCTTGAAGACCAACATTATCTTTTTGCCATGCAGTCTCTTTAGGAGCCCAGGATTCAATATATTTAATTATATCATTACACGTCATAAATAAAAAAAAATGCACTTCGGAAGTGAAGTGCATTTCTAAAAATCGTTAGGCTTTTGGTGCTAGCGCAACAGCCAAATCTATCATCTCAAATACTAAAATTTTGTATATATATCTTATCATATCGTTGGGAGCAATATATATTATTCTTTGACAATAATCAATTATCAAGCCGCCTGCTTTTTGTTAAGAGAAAAATTTTTACACTGGTTCCACCCAATTACCATCTTCTTTTATTATTTCAATTAAAGCGTTTACCGCCCCTTTTGCCGGAATGTTTCTTTTTATTATATCTTTCCCTTTATAAAGCGTAATTTTTCCAGCCCCGCTGCCAACGTATCCGTAGTCGGCATCCGCCATTTCCCCCGGACCGTTAACTATACAGCCCATTACAGCAATCTTTACACCCTTCAATTGTTCTGTCTGGCGGCGTATCATTTCGGTGGTTTCCTGTAAATCAAACAGCGTACGCCCGCACGATGGGCACGAGATATATTCGGTTTTCGATATTCTTGTACGTGCCGCCTGCAAAACACCGAACAAGGTGCGGTTGATTATTTTTTCTTTACTTTCTTTTTTCTTCACAAAACTTTTTACATAAACTCCTTTGACGGGCTTTGCATCCGAAAGATTATTTACTTCAACCCAAACACCGTCACCGTATCCGTCAATCAGCAAGCCGCCCAAATCGGTTGATGTAAAAAGCCGCAGTTCGTCAAAGTCCAGAGAACTGTAATCCCGTTTTATTATTACCGGTATTTTTATTTTTTTATTAATAAGGTCAAAGAAAAACCGGCGCTGCTCAGCCATTCCGTGGATGTTATCTGTGGTTAGTACAATTACAACGGTAGAATCATTTTTTAATTTATCAATTACGCCGTCATTCAATTCCCCAAGGCAAAGCTTTAAAAAATTTAATGATGATTTTGTTTCTTTGGTTAAATATTCATCTTTTGTAAACAGGGGGTAAGAGCCTAATTTGTCATTCATTGGCAGCCAGGCGGAATAATCATACAAAGCTTTAATAGCTGCCGGCAGCGGAAACTCCGGGATGTTTTTCCCGAAATAAATTATATCCGGTGCAATATCTCCCGACTCCCATTTATCCGTTTGTGCATCGTATGTGTAACCGACTTCGGATAAAACATGCGGGTTGGTCAGTTCTGTTTTTGAATAATCGCACACAACCTGCGGAACATTTGAACCGCCGATTCCCGAAACTTCAAAGCTCTCCCGTTTTGTAAATGAGTAGGGGTTAAACGGCGGATGTTCAATAGCTTTTATTGGGGTATGATTTTCACGGTTTTTATAACGGTTAACAAGTGCAATAGCAACCGGCGCTTCTAATTCAGGGTCTTCGGTTAGTGAAACACGAACAGTATCACCTATTCCGTCTTCAAGCAATGTGCCTATGCCAAGCGCCGATTTTATTCTGCCGTCTTCACCGCCGCCGGCTTCGGTAACGCCGAGGTGAAGCGGGTAATTCATCCCCTCTTCTTCCATTTTTTTTATCAGCAGTCTATACGCCTGAACCATAACCTGCGGGTTGCTCGATTTCATGCTGAGTACAATATTGTAGTAATTGTTATCCTCGCAGATACGCAAAAATTCAAGCGCAGATTCCACCATCCCAAGCGGCGTATCACCGTAGCGGCTCATTATTCTGTCTGATAACGAACCATGGTTTGTCCCTATACGCATTGCTGTTCCGTACTCTTTACAAATTTTTACAAGCGGTGTAAATTTTGTGCGTATCCGTTCAAGTTCTGCTTCGTATGCCGAATCGGTATAATCAATTGATTCAAACTTTTTTTTGTCGGCATAATTACCGGGGTTAACCCTCACCTTCTCTACTATTCGCGCGGCAATTTCTGCAGCGTTGGGTGTAAAGTGAATATCGGCAATAAGGGGAACATTATATCCTCGGTATTTTAATTCTTTTTTTATTTCAGCAAGATTTTCAGCTTCCAATTTACTCGGCGCAGTTATTCTAACGTATTCGCATCCGGCATCCACCATGCGGATTGTTTGATCAACCGTTGCCGCTGTATTCATTGAATCGGTGGTAGTCATCGATTGAATACGAATCGGATTATTTGCACCGAGCGGTACATCGCCTACAAAAACTTCGCGCGTTTTATACCTGCTATATTTTGTTAAACTGTTACAGTAACTCTTATAT
>JAIOIM010000213.1 GCA_019912505.1 Ignavibacteriaceae bacterium | reverse complement strand
AAGCATTAGAGCGGAGTAAAAGATATAAAGATGAAGCGGTGCAGCGGATTAAAAACTTTGTGCCTATAGCCGTTGCAAAAGCCAAAGAAGGTTTTGAACAGACAAAAGGTTTTTACAAACGGGGAATAAAAATATTTGGTTTGGCTCCAAAACAGGTCGGCATTTCTTCCGAAATTTCTGATTTCCTAGCCGAAACTTATAAAGCAATACAGCTATTACCTTTTGTATACCAGCGGCTCTTTAAGGTTGAGCCCCTTATAACTTCCCGCTTTTTTGAAGGAAGAGTAACTGAATTAAATCAACTTAACAATGCCTTATCAAATTGGGAGAAAAATTATTTTGCCCCGGTTGTGCTTGTTGGCGAAAAGGGAAGCGGCGCAACAACTACAATAAATATTTTTCTTCAGTCATTAGAAATTAATAAAAAAATATACCGAGTAAGTATTGAAAAACCAACTTATTCCGAGAAGGATTTTCTTAATCTACTCTCCGGTTTATTTAATCATCAGCAGTTTAGCTGCACCGAAGATGTGATAAATTATCTAAATTCCCTGCCATCGCGCAGCGTAGTTGTAATTGAAAACCTACAGCATATATACTTAAAAGCCGTCTCCGGTTTCAATTCATTCAAGATCTTTTTCGAAATCATCTCGCAGACGAATAAAAATATTTTCTGGATAACAACCTCAACTCTTTATGCCTGGCAGTACTTAGATAAAACAATAACCGTAGCCGATTATTTCGGATATGTTATAAAATTAAACGAGCTAACAAATAACCAAATTGTAGAGATGATAAACAAACGGCATAGGGTTAGCGGTTACAATATTCTATTCAGACCCTCAGCCGATGATTTGGAAAGTAAAGCATACAAAAAATTAGACGATAGCGGACAACAAAAGTATTTGCGTGACGAGTATTTTAACACTTTAAACAAATTTTCGAAAAGTAATATTAGTCTTGCACTATTATTTTGGCTTCGAAGCACAACAGATGTTACAAAAGATACGATAACAATCCGGTCATTAAAAAATCTTGATTTTTCATTTCTTGGTTCCCTCTCAAATCAGAAAATCTTTACTCTCGCAGCGCTGATGCTGCACGATGGGTTAACTGTTGAGGCTCATTCAGAAATCTTTAGTTTAACTACAACTCAAAGTCGGCTTAGCCTGCTGGTATTGTTCGATGACGGCATTGTGATAAAAAAGGGAGACCTATTTTTGATAAATCCACTGTTGTACAGACAAACGGTTAGTTTATTACAATCTAAAAACATAATACATTAAGATGATGAAAAATATTTTAACATACATTTTTTCTGCACTGCTCGTATCGTTTGTGCTTGTTGCACAACAGGATTCCTTGTCGGTAAAAAAAGATACAATAAAAACTGAAACAACTAAAATTGTAAAATCCACTGACAGTGTGGCTACACAAACATTAGTGGATGATCTTGCACCTCCTTCATTGACTGATATAATTTCGATCTCAAAGATCTTCTGGTCAATCGTATTCTTTTTGATAGGGTTTTACGGAATAAAAATAATTACAAAGATACTTGATGTATTTGCTGAGAAAAGTGCTAACTACAGAATAACCATAAAAGGCATCATCCCCGTAGTTAGAATTTCGGGATGGGTTATACTTATCTATATTATAATAGCCGGGATTTTCAGACCGCCGGCATCAACAATAATAGCAATCGGCGCATCTCTCGGTATCGCCATCGGGTTTGCCTCGCAGGATATATTCAAAAATATTTTTGGCGGGATAATGATTTTATTTGACCGTCCATTTCAGGTTGGCGATAAAATTGAAATCGGAAGTTATTATGGCGAAGTTGTAAAAATCGGTCTTCGTTCAACCAGAATTGTTACACCCGATGATTCTCTTGTATCGGTGCCGAATGCTGATTTGATGAGTCAATCGGTTTCAAACAGCAACGCCGGTGAACCGAACTGCCAGGTTGTTGCAGAGATTTATTTGCCGATTGATGTTGATACTGAACGAGTAAGAAAAATTGCAACCGAGGCTGCACAGGTTTCAAAGTATATTTATCTGAATAAACCAATTGTAGTAGTATTTTTTAATGAAGTAAAAGAACGAAGATCATATCTAAAAATGCGTTTAAAAGCTTATGTAATGGATATTCGTTTTGAATTTGCATTTAAGAGTGATATGACAGAGATAGTGCTTAGGGAGTTAATAAAGCAGAAAGTTATTTCTAAAAACGAATTGTTTTAATCGAGAAAGATATTTTGGAAGTTTTTCAAAAAGAGATAAAACTGCCGCCTAAGCATCGTGGCTTTAATTTAATAACCGGCGAATTGGAAAAACTCTGCCCCGAAATTAAAACATTTTCGGCAGGAATTGTTCATATATTTATCCAGCACACTTCCGCTTTGCTTACTTTAAATGAAAATGCCGATCCAAGTGTACGGGCGGATTTGGAAACACATTTTAATAAACTCGCTCCGGAAAATCAGCCATATTACCTTCACAACTCAGAAGGAAGCGATGATATGCCGGCACACATAAAGGCATCGCTTTTAAGCAGCAGTGTTTCAATTCCTTTGACAAACGGCGAACTTAATTTGGGAACCTGGCAGGGTATTTATCTATGCGAACATCGAAATTACGGCGGAGCGAGAAAACTTGTAGTAACCATTTTTGGTGAAAAGAAAAAATAACGAGCCGCAAACTTTACCATGCTTCTGCGGCTTGCTAAATTAAATATAAACGAGTGGTTAATAATAAAAGCGTACGCCGATGCGGGCAATAATTCCGCTCATATCAAAAACTCTTTCGAAAACTCTGTTAACACCGGTTCGCTGATCTTGCACTTCGTACTCCCAACTGGGTGCCGATGAGTGGTAGTTCAGCTCGCCAAATATTTCGCTTCTCGGACCAAGATCATAAGAAGTACCAACTCCAATCCGCCAGTTAAAATCGAATGCTCCTTTGAAGTTTGAATCATCGGGGTTTTGAAAATCGCGATAATAAATTAACAACACCTCTGCGCCAATACCTCCCATAATGTTTACTCTAACTCTTGGAGCAGCAGGAAAGTGTGCAGTTAAATTAACCATAAACGGAAAATCATGCAGGTTTGTTTTTGCCCTTAATTCATTAACAGAAGCTCCGCCGATTCCGTATACTGAGTTAAAATCACTGACTAATTTTTTGTCCACATAATTTTTATTAAACCAATCAATACTCCAGCCAATTGTAAAATTTCTATCTATTTCTTTTCCGCCTTCGTAACCAACAATTAAGCCTCCGTTGGAAGCTGCAGGACTAAAGTACCCAATTTTGATTGCAGTTGTTCCCCACTGCGCGTTTGCATTTGCAGAAAAAATTAGGAATAGTAAAACAATAATGTATCGCATATTAACCTCGTTTAATTCGGGTATTATACTTTCAACTTAGATGCCAGTAAAATAGTTGGATGATGCGGTGGTTTCAGTTTGATGGAATGAGTTTTGTCTACTCTGAAATACAAATAAGTTAAAATTGTGGACAGTTACGGGTTGCAAACTAAGGGTGAAGTTTTATTGTGCAGAGAGAAAAAGTATGTCACTTTTTTGACAGAGAATCTCTCAAAGCCTTTACGCGTTCAAGTCTATCTTCAAGTTTATCTGTCTGAAATTCAGTAAATCCCTTGTAACTGAGGATTTCATTGCAGTACGAAAGAGTCGATTTAATATCGTTAATTTTATAGTATTGCTGGGCAATAATGTGTTTCAGTGTAATTACCTGAACCACGTTATCATCATTCATATACGAATGCAAAAGCCATTTATATAATTCGATAGATTTGGCAGGCTCTACATCTTCGTAAGCACGGGCATACCCCCATTTGAAGAACCGGGAATTGGGATATTTTTTTGTTATATCTTCAGAAATACGAATTGCGTTTTTATATTCTCTTCGATCGATGTAAATCCATTGAAGAGTGTATGCAGCCATATAGGAACTGTACGGTGAAGATTGCGCTAATGCTTTCTCGAGCATTCTTATCCCTTCAATTCTTTCATCATCAATAAAAGGGAGCCAGCTTGCCGCTTCTGTTTTACGCGATTTCCAATATTTGTATGCTCCTATTGCCGTATATGCATCATAAAAGGTAGAATCAATTTTGATACACTTTTCAAAATCAGATACCGAATTTAAGCCATTCGAAAAAGCTGAAAGCCAATTACCATCAAGTCCTTTAAAATATGCATAGTGCCCTTCTGCTAAAGCCAGAACAAAAACATTCCAAACATTATTCTTATCTTTATCTACAAGTTCCTCTGCTTGGTCTATAGCTTTATTTAAATTGGATAATATAAAATCAGAGTTGTATTCTGAAGCTTGGTCGTATGATCTTGCAATTTCATTAGCCGCCAAAAATATTTTGCCGATAGGGTTAAGCGGAAAATGTTTATTTACTTTTTCAAAGTCCTCTGCCGCCTTATCAAATTCTTGATTAATAAGATTATCAATTCCTCTCTTCATAAGGCTGCTCATTTCAGTTTCGGGATAGTCCTGGTAGTTAAATCCCCAACTAGAAAAGACTAAGAAAAGTATAAATAAATAAAAACTAAAGCGTCCCAAACGTCCTGTCTCCTGCATCGCCTAACCCTGGTAAAATATAACCTTTACTATTTAATTCTCTGTCGAGTGCCGCACCAAAAATTATTACATCGGGGTGATCTTCCGTAATTTTTTTTATACCTTCAGGGGAAGCAACAAGACACGCAAAAACAATATTTTTTGCTCCCCGTTTTTTTAAAAACTTTATAGCTTCCGAACCGCTTCCGCCCGTTGCAAGCATCGGATCGAGAAGTATAACTTCGGCTTTTTCGATATCGCGCGGTGTTTTATAATAGTACTCAACCGGCAAAAGGGTCTCCTCATCTCTCTGCAGACCGATATGCCCCACACGCGCGTAAGGCATTAGTCCTAAAAATCCTGCAACCATCCCCAGACCGGCACGCAGAACCGGCACTAACACTACTTGCTGTTTTAGTTTAAACCCATCCGTTTTTTCAAGGGGAGTATCTACTTCTATTTTATCGAGTTCAAAATCTTTTGCAATTTCAACAGAAAGTACGCTGGAAATTCTCTTAACTACAGCTCTGAATTGTTCAGGTTGAGTATTTTTATCACGCAGAAGAGTTACATCCCTTTTAATTAAAGGGTTATCGATTAGAACAAAATTCATTAATCCGTCATTCATCAATCCTCCGCTGTATTATGATTGTTATTCGAAACCAAATCGGTATTTATCTTTTTACTTTTGTTTGAATGATAAAATAATTGGCACACCCTCAAACCCGAACGTACGGCGCATCATCCTTTCGAGAAAACGTTTATAGTGGTCAACAATTTCTTTTGGATGATTTGAGAAAAATAAAAACAAAGGATATTTTCCGGCTGCTTGTGTTATATATTTAATTTTAACTTCTTTGCCGGTGCCGGTTGTCGGGGGTGGAGTTTTTTCAATCTCCGGAAGTAAGATATCGTTAAGTTCACTCGTTGGAATAACTTTTTTCCTCTCTCCTTCAACCACCTTCGCCAAATCAATAAGTTTAAAGATTCGCTGTTTTGTTAACGCAGAGACAAACATTACCGGTATGTAATCAAGAGAGCCAAGTTTTTCTTTTATGGAAAGTTCTAACTGTTTAGCGGTGTTAGTTTCTTTTTCAACAAGGTCCCATTTGTTGATTGCCAAAATAATTCCTTTACGGAATTTAACTGCTTCGTCAATTATTTTTTGATCCTGTTTTTCAAAACCTTCCTTCGCATCCACCATAACAACCGCAACATCGCATTCACTTATTGCTTTAACAGTTCTAATGGTAGAGTAAAATTCAATACTCTCGTCAACCCTTTTCTTTTTACGCAGCCCTGCAGTATCAATCAGTAATATTTCTTCACCGTAATATTTAAGAACCGAGTCGAGACTATCACGTGTAGTACCCGGAACATCGGTAACAATGCTTCTGTCATAACCAAGCAATGCATTTGTAAGAGATGATTTGCCTACGTTTGGTCTTCCTACTATTGCAATTTTAAGCCGGGGATCTTCCGGCACTTCTTCTAATGCAGGAAATTTAGCAGTAATATCATCAAGCAAGTCGCCGGTTTTTCTTCCGCCGAGTGCGGATATATCATAAACTTTTTCAACGCCGAAACTATAAAATTCCGCCGCTTGTGCTTCGTATTTTTCTGAATCAACTTTATTGGCGATTAAAAAAAACGGTTTGCCAGATGTGCGGAGCATTTTTCCTATTTCTATATCTATTGGTGTAACACCTGCACGGGCGTCAACCATAAATATAATAGATTCTGCTTCGGCAACTGCAATTTCAATTTGTTCTCTTATTGCACGCTCGAACAAGTCTTCCGAACCCGGCACATAACCGCCGGTATCAATCAAACGAAATTTTTTCCCCGCCCATTCAACTTCTCCGTAATTTCTATCGCGGGTTACACCGCTTATATTATCAACAATAGCCGATCGGTTTCCAATCATACGGTTAAAAAAAGTCGACTTCCCCACATTTGGTCTGCCGACAATAACAATCAATGGTATCTTCATTTTTCCAATTATCTAATTTTAATGTGCAAAGTTAACCCTTTAACCTACAACCTACAATGTAGAATACCGTAGTTAAGTTCCAAAAAAGTAAGCTTTTCTTTCTCTTTACGTACTATTTCAGAGCCCACGGGGTACAGATAATTAGACCGACATTATTTATGGCTTTATAATAAAAGTGTGATTGATTAAATAGCAGATGCGAATAGTTATAAGACTCTCTGGAAGAATACCGGTTCATATTCCCCTCACTGAACTGGTGTTCTCCTAACCATAAGGTAAAAGCCTTCAGCAATTAATTTTTCTGAAGGCTTTTTAATTGATATCCTGGATTCTACAAACAGACCTGAAATTACAGTAACTGCAAACCTGTTTCTCCCTATCGTGTAAAGTGCTTAAATTAAATTTTCCTTCGGATATCAATTTTACATACAAGTTTATAGCATCAACACATATTTTTATAATTTTGTTATTTGAATTCTCAATTTCTGTTTCTGAAAGCTCTCCCGATTTTTCCGTTAATCTAACGGGAAATTTACCGAACAACTTCTCATTAAATTTTAATGAATATATCTCTGCACCGAATGCGGCGGTATCAAAATTTAGCTGGGCTTTTATCAATGCACTGGCGGCGGACATATACAACGGCAGTTGTAATGATATACCACGATTCATGTCATCAAACGAAGGTTTTTTACCGCTGAGTTTGTAATCGATAACTTTAAATTTTTTATCTTCGTCACGCAGATCAATTCTATCAATTTTTCCCCTTACTCTGGTATTTCCGGCGGTAAATTCTGTGAGCAGCGAGTTTGTAGATGAAGCATCTTTTTTCATTCCGCCAAAACTAATTTCAAAAAACCAGGGAATAAACCCGGCTCCTGATTTTTGTTCTTCCATTAGAAAAAGATAAAGTAAAGATTTTTTTCGATCTCCTTTTATGCCGAGTATTTTTTCTTTTTCAAAAAAGTTTATCGGAGATGATAAATTTGCGTCTGTTATTTGGCGCAATGCTTCGGCAAACAAAATATCTTCGGCAATTTGTAAATCGCTCCCCGATGCACCGTCTAATATAATTCCCTTTTCTTTTATCGCTGCATAAAACTTAAATAATATATTGTGAAGCAAACTGCCGAGTTCAAGCGATTCAATTTCTTCAGCAGGCTCTTCTGGCGGCTCAAGTTTTAATATACGCTCAGCGAAATATTTAAACGGACACTTAGCATAAGTTTCTAACTGTGAAATTGAAAATTCTCTATCTTTAAATTCTTCAAGATGCAATTTCTCTTCGTTACTTAATCCGCTGCCGATATATCCCTCGAATGGAGATTCGGAGCCGGAATTGCTGCTTCTTTCTTCATTTATTTTTATCGATCCGATTATCAATTCAGTATCTATATTATTTTCAACAAGTTTTTCTTCTATCTCATCAGTTTGCTTTTGTCCGAAAATATTGAGCAGTTCATCGATAGAATAAACGCAATCTTCAAACAATACTTTTGTTTTTTCCCCGGTCTTAAATAATGAAAGGAACTCGGTTAAATAATTAGACCGCGCTAATTCTTTCTTAACTTCCTGCTGTGGATAAGTAAAATAGAGTTTATTATTCCACGAACATAACGCCTGATAAAAATGATACCGTTCCTCTGTTTGATGTCTTGATTCTTTTCTAGCGTATGAACCCGAAAAAAATATTTCAGGCTGGTAACGCGTAGGCAAATCACCATCGCACAATCCGGAGATAAATAGATAATCGAATTGTAAGCCTCTAATCTCATTTAAAGTGGTTACCTGCACACCATAACCGGGCTTTTCTTTTATGTTGTAGCGCGTAGCAGTTACCGCTGTGCGAAGATTATCGAGATAAAAACTGAGTGGGAACTGTTTTTCATTACCGTGCTCTATGATAAACAATTCAAGCATTTCATCAACTGTTTCCAAAAAAGCTGATATTGCCTTTGTATTTTTTTCTATTGCACTGCCGCCGTTTTTTAAAATATTTAATGGAATATCTAATGAGTGAATTAGTCCCTTTAAATTTTGCTGGAACTCTTTGATGGTTAGTTTTTTGCCAAACGGTTTTAATATTTTTGAAATATTATCGATATCAGTAAGTGCTTTTTCATACACTCTTTTTTCAAACCTTTGTAAAGAATCTTCATCGTCATCATCCTTTTTTAACAATGCGTCCTTTAGCTGCATTTTCCAGTTATTAAAACCGGAAATGATTTTTAGGTTAACCGATGCTCTTAACAAATTTGATAGATCAATTGATTCTAATTTTATGAACCCGCCTGTTAATGCTCGAAAAATATTTTTATAATAAAAATCGTTCTCAAGAATTTCTAAAAAATTAATAACGGCAATAACGGGCTGTGAAGTGTTCAGCGGATATCTATCTGTTAAATTGAATGGAATGCCGTATAA
>JAIOIM010000212.1 GCA_019912505.1 Ignavibacteriaceae bacterium | reverse complement strand
CTATTATTATATCTCGTCCGTTTACGTCGCAGTTTAGCTCTTTTAAAAGAGTTACATTACCGGACGATATTTTTTCATCGCCATAACTGGAAAGCTTAAAAAAATCAATTTCACAATCTAAGCTTACTTCTTTTATAAGATCGGATAAAAAAATAAACGACCCGTTAAGCACACCAATAAATATGGGCACTTTACCAACGTATTCTCTCGATATTTCTGATGCTAACTCAGTGATGCGTAATCTAATTTCATCCTTTGTATATAGCGGAACAAATTTTTCATCCCCCACCATAACTACATCATTTTTTTCGTTGCTCAAAACAGACATAATTTCAAAACCTTCCGAGTCTCATCATTCAATTTAAATCTGTTGTCGATTCTTAATCCAACAACCCACACAATCTGTTCGCCATTAATCAAAACTAACTGCTCTTTCTTTTTAGCTGAAGATATTTTTTGTTCGGTTAAAAAGTCGGATATTTTTTTTGTACCTCTCATACCAAGAGGAATAAATTTGTCTCCGGGCTGCCAGGGTCTCAGCAAAAAGCTTTTACCGGAAATTTTTTCACGGTCTATATATTCTGTACCGTCTGTAAAATCTATTTTATTTTTTGCGATAGACTTAATTGATAATCGTTTGCCTACAAGTGGTACGGTTTCACCTATTTGAAGTCTGATAACTTCAGATGCAGTTTTAGGTTTATTTACAGAAAAAATAAGTTCGCCTTTTTCTCTGAAACACACTATTCCGGCAGTTAGTTCAATTTTTTTGCCGCGTTGTTTTTTAATAAGCGCGTCAATCCGCTGTATATCATCATAATTAATTTCTGTGCTAAAATGCTCATCAATTTTTTGCTTTAGTAAAGCCGAGACCAAAGCGGGATGCACATCGGTTAATTTATTAATATCCAAATGTAGACCATTACTATCCGTACTAAAAGCATTGATCAATAAATCTTGACTCAAAGATATTACTAATTCACTCTGCAGCCTGAATATTTCAGATGTTCTTAAAAAGGTTTCTTCAAGTGATGGATTAAATTTTTCTTTTAGCCGTGGAATTATTTCATTCCTAAGGTAATTTCTTTCGAACTCAATGTTTAGATTCGATTTATCGGTTCTGGTTTCAATTTGGTTACTATTTAACCAAACTATAATTTCATTTTTTGAAAGAACTAATAACGGTCTTATAATTTTACCGCGCTTGAAAGGAATACCGGACAACCCTCTAAGTCCGGCACCTTTAATTAGATTTAACAGCACCGTTTCAACATTATCGCTGCCATGATGTGCAGTTGCAATTATATTATAACTATATGCGGCGGCTATTTTCTCGAATGCCCGGTATCTTATTATTCTGCCTGCCTCTTCGAGAGATACTTTATTTCTATTTGAAAAACTTTTAACATCTTTTTTAATTGAATAAAAATCTACATCAAGTTTAGTACATAATCCTTTACAATATTTTTCATCTCCATCCGCGTCACTTCCACGGATTTTATGATTTACGTGAAGCGCGCCGATTGTTAGGTTATACTTTTTTTTATACTTATAAAGCAATAAAAGCAAAAAAACCGAGTCGGGTCCACCGCTTAAAGCAACTAGAACTTTGTCATTCTTCTCAAGCAGATTTTTTTTATCTATAAACTTCAGAACTTTTTGTTCCGTAGTTTTCATAATCATCCGTTAATTTCTGTTATGGAAGAATTATCTGCTTTACCTTCCATAATTCTTTCCACATATTTTCCGAGAACATCAAACTCCAAATTTACTGTGTCTCCCGGTTTTTTATCGGAGAAAACTGTTTCCTTCCATGTATGAGGAATTATCCCAACGCTAAACTTGTTTTCGTTTAACCTTGCAACAGTCATACTTACACCATCTATAGC
>JAIOIM010000211.1 GCA_019912505.1 Ignavibacteriaceae bacterium | reverse complement strand
AATTTATTTGTGTAATTACTTTTGCCCCGCCATAAATGAGGGGGCAAAAAAATTAATTATTATTAATAGACCAATTTAAGTTTGTAAATCAACTAATTGGTTTTTGGTTTTGGCGCAAGAAATTTATTGTATAAGAGTAAGCCAATAATTGTAACTACACCAATCATACTAAATATTAACCAGAGTGTGCCTGGTTGATGCAGCTTATCTACAAAATATACATATAAGCCTGCTCCAAGTATGGGACCAATTAAACTTCCAAAAAATCCGTATAAAAATGAATAACCAAGGTAGAGAGCTTTTTTATCTTCCGGCGCAATTAAACCTACATAGCTAATAAATTTAGGGTGTGCAGTCATCTCGCCTATAGAAAATATTATAATACCTGCCATAAAAATCCAGGCGTTATTTGATATGGCGAGTATTGCCATTCCGATGGTACCAATTGCAATACCGGTAATCATTGTAGGAAGCGCTTTGGTTTTTTTAACTATGTTACTAATAAATATTTGAAGCAGAATAATTGTTCCGGCATTGATTACCGTAACATGCTCGGCTTCAAACTTCCATGAAGGATTTGATAGGAATAGTCCAAGAAATCCGTTTACAAAATTATTCATCGGCGTCATGTCAACATAATCTGTAAGATACCATAGCACGGTATCGAACATCTGGAAATAAAGAATCCAGAAACCTGAGTATATCATAATCATAATAATAAACCGAAAATCGCCGAGCACCATTACTATCCCTTTAAGAACGTCCAATATTTTTTTATTGCTTGCAGGGCGTTTGGGCTCTTTATACACGAATGTGTTTAAGAAGAGAAGCCAGCCGGTACCTATGGCAGCCATAATAAAAATGTATGAATAGGAAATGTCTTTTAATATTGGAACAAGAATAAGAGGGAATAAAAAAGCACCGAGGTTAATCGTCCAGTAAAATATTCCGAAACCAAGTGTGGAATTAGATTCATCGGTTGTACGTGCTATTGTTCCGGATATAACCGGTTTAAAAGTTCCGGCTCCAACTACCATAAAAATAAGGCTTAAAAAAACCAGTGCATAAGAAGTAGCCATGCTTGTAAGGAAGTAACCGATGCTCATCACCGTAAAGGCAAACATTAAAGTAATCCTATAACCAAACCGATCGGCTAAAGCGCCGGCAAGTATTGGGAGTATGTACAAAATAGGCTGTATTGTACTTTTTATTATGCCAACGCTTTCTTTTGAAAAGCCTAATCCCCCTTTATCGATTGATAAAACAAGGTAAACAGAAAGAACGGACATCACTCCGTAATATGAGCCTCTTTCAAAGAACTCCATTACAATAACCGTCCAGTAATTACG
>JAIOIM010000210.1 GCA_019912505.1 Ignavibacteriaceae bacterium | reverse complement strand
ATTAAAAGAAGGTACCGGAGGCTTATTTAAGCCAAACTCTTTAACCCCTATGCAAAAATTAACTCTTCGTTTTGTTGTTGTGGGAATTCTTTATTACGGAATTGTTGTTGTTGAAGGAATGCTGATGAGGCTGTATGAGATTGATCCCTCACTGGCGATAGGCGTAAATAGTACAACACAGTTTTTTGCCATAATGACGGCTCATCCGCTTGTCGGTATTTTCGGTTCCACATATTCTATCGTCTTTGGCGCGTTCCTTTTCCTCGTTCCCTTTTTGATGAAAAAACCACTGTGGAGTATAAAATTAGGTAACTGGACGTTCGGCTTGGTTACGCTTGGCACATTTGTTTTATGGCTTGCCGGTTTTATCTCCGACTACTCACCTCTCTATACTCTTTACTGGCCTTTACCCGCAGATTTTACACAGTTCAGTGTTTGGGGCGGTACTTTTTTTATACTCGGTATTGCTATTGTTATGGTGGGAACAGCATTCTTTGTTATAAATATATTTAAAACTATAACATACACTCCCGAAGGCTGGGATAAACAGCCCGGCGGTGCGTTAATTAGGTCGGCATTAGGTTTAACCGGACTAACAAATTTATTTTCGAAAAAGAAAAAAGAACATTTAGTCTCTTTGCCTGTAGCAGCAATTGCAAGAGGTACCGTAGATACAGCATTAAACGCGGCAGTTATTTTATTTACCGGTGTGCTTATTCTAATTTATATGTTTGCCGAAATTTCCGGTGCAAGTCTTAAACACTCAGCCGTTGATGCTCTGCTATACAAAAATTGGTTTTGGTGGGGTTTGGATTTAATTGCAGACGGGCTTGTTTTAATATTTGTAGCAGGCACATGGTATTTACTTGCTACATTAATTACGGGGAAAAAACTTTTTATGGAAAACTGGGCGCGCGCCGCTCTGTTTGTTGAGATGGTTGTTAGCTGGACGGTTTGGTCGCATCATTTAATGTCTGACCAGGCACAGCCCGGAATATTAAAAATATTATCCGGCGAAATGGTGACAGCATTCGAACTAATTACACAGGGGTTAGCTTTCTTTATTACACTTGCAACGCTTTGGAGTGCGAGACCTCTAAAAATGACGAACCCATTAAAGTTTTTACTCGGCGGTTTACTTGGTTTTGCTCTTGCTGTACCTGCCGGAATTATGCAGGCTGATCTTGGGTTAAATAGAATTTTGCATAATACTCAGTGGATTGTTGGTCCGCACGTACACGTTGCCATTTTAATTGGGTTAACTATGACGCTCTATGCTGCAATCTATTATCTCTTTCCTGTATTAACAAACGGCGCAAAATTTTACAGCCAAAAGTTAGCAAATTTTCATTTCTGGGCTCATCTGCTTGGCGGAATTGGAATGGGAGCTTTTATGGGGATGGCTGGTTTAAGAGGTATGCTTCGTCGTTCGGTATATACTAACGGCGAATTTAATACATACATGATTTTAGCCGCAGTTTCCGGTTCACTATTACTTCTTGCGTTTTTAGCATTCTTCTATAACATAGTAATGAGCGTAGGATTGAAAGGGGTGATTGGAATTTTTATGCCGGCAAAACTAAAGACGACAGACTTGCTGCCGTTAGAAAAATAGTTGCGATAGCCTTAAAATTGATATTACAAAGCCCGATACAAATCGGGCTTTTTATTGTATTAACATTTTTCTAAAAAAATTTCAATCCTTCAAATTTGGAATGACGATTTTAGTTAACACAGATTTTATAACTCGGTAAGAGA
>JAIOIM010000209.1 GCA_019912505.1 Ignavibacteriaceae bacterium | reverse complement strand
GTTAGAGACCATTGCTGATATGATGGAGTTTAAAGGTGAAAACCCATTTAAAGTCGGGGCTTTTCGTAATGGAGCATTGGCTATAAAAAGATTGGACGAAGATCTTCAAAATATTATTGCCAAAAAAAAACTCGGAGAAATAAAAGGTATTGGAAAAGGTTTGCAGGCAGTAGTATATGAGTTCTTTGAAAAAGGGGAATCGGAAGTTTATAATGAATTAAAAAAAGAAGTTCCCGAAGGAATTGAAGATCTCTTAAAAATAAGGGGGCTCGGCGCAAAAAAAATACGTCAGCTATATGAAACAATCGGGATAACTAACGTTGGAGAGTTGGAGCAGGCTTGCAAAGAGAACAGGCTGATGCTTGCAAAAGGTTTCGGGGAAGCGACTCAAAAGAAAATATTAGAAGAAATAGAAAAACAAAAAATCTACAGTAAATTTGTCCGCTTAAATGTTGGGTGCCAGTTTGCGGAAGAGATAATAAAAAAACTCAAAAAAATATCAGCCATTAGAAAAATAGAATTTACGGGCGAACTCCGGCGCGGCATGGAAGTAATTTCGGACATAGATCTTGTTGCTTTGATCGGAGATGAAAACCAATTTTTTATCGAGTTGAAAAAAACTTTTACATTTGAAACTAATCTGAATAAAATTTTGCTGCAGGAAGAATACGCTGTGCCGGTAACTCTTCACATCGCTAAAACGGAAGATGAATATGCAAAGGAAACATTGTTAACTACCGGTTCACATTATTTTATAAGCAAACTTAGACTTGATGAAAAAAGTTACGGCGGAATAACAGAGGAAGCAATATTTAGTGCAGCCGGAAAACCATACGTCATTCCTGAAATGAGGGAGGAAGAATACTTTGAGGCTGCCGAAATCTTCCGTAAAAATTCAGATCTCTCAGTTGAATTGTTTAAGGGTATGCTTCATTTCCATACTACTTACTCCGATGGAAGAGACAGTCTTCGCAATATGATTACCTCCACTAAACAATTTGGTTATTCATACGCCGCTGTGTGCGATCACAGCAAATCAGCATTTTATGCAAATGGCTTGAATGAAGATAGAATAGTAAAACAAACCGAAGAGATAAAATTACTTGCCGATGAACTTAACTTTCCGGTGATGCAGGGAATTGAATCAGATATTCTTCAGTCCGGCGATTTGGATTACGATAGTGATTTTTTAGCCAATTTTGATTTCGTGGTTGCGTCAGTGCATTCGCGTTTTAGCATGATTGAAGACGAGATGACAAAAAGAATAATTAAAGCAGTTGAAAATGAGCATACCGATGTGCTCGGTCATCCTTCCGGCAGGCTGCTGCTTGCACGCGAACCATACAGCTTTGATGTTAAAAAAGTAATTGATGCCTGCGCTGCCAACCAGGTTGCTATTGAAATTAACGCGAACCCTTACCGGCTCGACCTTGATTGGCGATATGTATATTATGCCCGCGAAAAAAACTGTTTGTTTTCCATCAACCAGGATGCACATTCGGTTGAAGATATTAACTTATTACGTTACGGAATTTCAGCTGGACGAAAGGGAGGACTTCAATCAGAAGAAGTTATCAACTGTTATGAATTAGAAAAATTTAAAACATTTCTCCAAAGAAAAATAAAAAGTAGATTTACAACATGATACTGTTTGAACGGAAAAATAATACCGGCATCATTACGCTGAACCGACCCGAAAAAAGAAATGCACTTCATCCAAAGCTTGTGGAACAACTAAAAAACAAGCTGACCGAATTAAGTAATGATAAAACCTTATCTTCAATAATTATTACAGGAAGCGGAAAAAGTTTTTGTGCCGGTGCCGATCTTGCTTACTTAAACAATTTGCAAAATTATTCATCCATCGAAAATGAAAAAGATTCGGAGTTGCTTGCAGAATTGTTTTTAATGATTTATAATTTCCCGGTGCCGGTTATTGCCGCCGTAAACGGTTCCGCAATTGCGGGCGGATGCGGTTTGGCTACGGTATGCGACTTTATAATCGCTGACGAAAAGAATGCAAAATTCGGTTACTCCGAAGTTAAAATTGGTTTTGTCCCTGCTATTGTTTCAATATTTTTGATAAAAAAAATTGGTGAAGGAAAAACAAAAGCTCTTATGCTAAGCGGTGAAATAATTGATGCGGTTCGAGGAGAAAGAATCGGCATGGTAGACATATTAACAGATGACGTTTTAAAAGCCGGTCTAGCACTTGCTGCAAGGTTAGAGATAAATTCAGTTCAGAGCATGCGGATGACTAAAAATATGATAAACTTAATATCCGGCATGAGTGTAGAAACCGCTGTAGATTATTGTGTGCGACTGAATGCAGTTAGCCGCTCATCTGAAGATTTCCGAAACGGATTGCAAAAATTTCTAAATAAATAATGAGGTTTTTATGAATGATGACTTAAAAAAATATATACGAAATGTAAAAGATTTTCCAAAGCCCGGAATTATGTTTCGCGATATAACCACAATACTAAAAGATCCCGTAGCAATGCAGTTAACCTTTGAAAAACTTTTTGAAGCGGCAAAAGAATTAAAAATAGATAAAGTTGTCGGAATTGAATCACGCGGGTTTATATTCGGCGCATTACTGGCTCAAAAACTTAATGCCGGTTTTGTACCGGTGCGTAAACCAGGCAAATTACCGGGCGAAACTTTAACGGAAACTTATGAATTAGAATACGGGAAGGATTCAATTCAAATTCATACAGATGCAATTTCCCCAGGTGATAAAGTTTTGCTGCACGATGATTTGCTTGGAACTGGGGGAACCGCAAGAGCGGCGATAAATTTAATAAATAAATTAGGTGGCAAAGTAGTACAGGCATCGTTTATAGTAGAGCTTTCATTTTTGAATGGAAGAGAAAAGATAAAGGAAACCCCGATTGTTTGTTTAGTTGATTATCCAACCGAAGATTAATTGTAAGGCTGAGATTTAATTCTTCGCCGTTTATTTTTTTCCGTTCAATTAGATTCCGACAAAATTATGGCGTACATTAATGACTCAACCTTCAAAGTATTATGGCAAATAAAGAATTTTATCGCTTTGCAAAGGCATATGATATTGCTTTTTCAGGGAAAGATTATAAAGAAGAAATAAGATTTATTGATTGGTGCTTTATCAAGCATGCAAAAGTGGGTAGTTCTAACCGCTCGGCGCTGGAACTCGCTTGTGGTCCAGCTCGCCACGCAATTGAATTAAGCAGAACAAAATGGAAAACTTACGCAATTGATCTTTCCTCAGATATGATAGAATATGCTGAAATACTTGCTAAAAAAGAGAAAGCAGATATTTCTTTTATTTGTGGCGATATGCTTGATTACAAACTCGATGAACCAACTGCCATTACAACTATTTTTACTGAGAGTATTACACACATACTTACCAATGAAGATTTAATAAAACATTTGAAATGCGTCTCAGCCAATATGCTCCCGGGCGGACTTTATATAATTGAAACAGCCCATCCC
>JAIOIM010000025.1 GCA_019912505.1 Ignavibacteriaceae bacterium | reverse complement strand
ATTACAATAAATGCGGTGAAAATAATTCCAACGGTAGCTTTAATTGAAATTCTTTTTTCATCAACCGTCTCATAAATTGGAGTAAGTTCATCTTTCACATCCTCATTTGCGGTATCGTGTTCTTTTTTTTCAATTTCATCGTTATCAAATGCTGTATTACAAAAACGCCGTTTTTTTTACCGTCTTTTTCTTCATAAGTAGATGACCAAAATCTATTACAACAATTTCTAAAAAAGTAAAATAATATGTCTCTCTCTGTTTATCATCGAAAAATATTTGCGATAATAAATATAGAAATGAAGTATTTAATAAAAGCCAGTTTGTTGGCTATGAGGATAGAATGAATCTAAATGATGAACCGCTTGTTATAAAAAGATCACAAACCGAAAAAATATTGGGTAATATTAAAGACTTACCTTCCATTCCTAAAGTTATTTTTGAAGTGACAAAACTGTTGGGGAACTCAGAACCATCAGCTCATACACTATCGGGAATAATTATTAAAGACGCCGGTTTAACAACCAAATTGCTTGCAATTGCAAACTCACCGCTTTATGGCATAAAAAGAAAGGTTTCTTCTTTAGAATTTGCAATCTTGGTTCTCGGTTTTCAAGAAATAAAGAGTATTGTAACAGCATTATCGCTGGCAGATTCTTTCAAAATTACAGGGGATAAATATTTTTCTCCGCTCGAATTTTGGATACACTCTATGGTTACAGGTTCTGCGGCTAAAGGAATTTCGCAGCATCTCGGTTTCAATTTTGGCAGCGATGCGTTTGTCGCCGGTGCTTTGCACGACCTCGGCATCATGGTTATCCATAAATATCTTCACAAACAGTATAACGAAATTGTAGAATTCAGTAATCACTCCGGCGTTACTAAGCTTGAGGCTGAGTTAGAAATTCTCGGTATGTCGCATCAGGAAATTGGAAAATTTCTTGCCGAAAAATGGGCTTTACCTATTTTACTGTGCGATACTCTTCAATACCATCATGATCCTTTGGCGGCAAAAGAAAACAAAAGCTTTGTTGCGGTTATTCATCTTGTTGATTACATGACGCACAAATTAAACATCGGCTCATTTTACTGGGATGATAATTTTCATTTCGACCTTAATGTTTTACCAATTCTCGGCATTTCATCTGAAAAGGAATTAGAGGAATTTATCCAGGATTATGAAGGATTGTTTTCTGTTACTGCCAGCTCAATACGCATATAGTATTTTCCCAACTTTTTTTATAGTTTTTTTTTCAATTTCTGTAGTTTCTTAAAAAAGAATTTTTAACTTTGCACAGTCGAGTATCCGCTCCTCTTAATTTGGGCAGCAGGCTATAATATTTCTTAAATAATAACAATGGAGTATAAGTGACTGAAAAGAAATCATTCAAATTTCCTCAGGCATTCTGGACCGCCAATATAGTTGAACTTTTTGAAAGGGCAGCTTATTACGCGGTATTTATCTCAATAACGCTTTACCTGTCGCGTGTAGTCGGTTTTGATGATATAGATGCAGCATGGCTCGGCGGATTTTTTTCCGCAGGGTTATATTTTCTCCCCCCATTTACCGGGGCATTTGCCGATAAGATAGGTTTTCGTAAAGCTGTAATGCTTGCCTTTTCGCTATTAACCATCGGCTATTTTTCACTTGGTGCACTGCCTTACAAAATTGTTGTTGTTCCAACGCTTATTGTTTTGATGTTCGGCGGTTCGTTTATAAAATCAATTATTACGGGTACTGTTGCTAAAACCACCGATGAAAGCACAAGAGCCAAAGGCTATTCGATTTTTTATGCTATGGTAAACGTAGGAGCTTTCCTCGGAAAAACATTTGCATATCCCCTCCGCATTGAGTGGGGTTTGGTATCGATAAATTATTATGCGGCATCAATGACGTTTATTGCGCTTATTGTTGTAATTATATGGTATAAGAATGTAGATATTCATGGCGAAGGAAAATCGCTCGCTGAAGTATGGTCTGGTTTAATAAGGGTTGTAACCAATTTCCGTCTCATACTTCTCATCATTATTGTTACAGGTTTCTGGATAATTCAGCATCAGCTTTATGCAACAATGCCTAAATATGTGCTGCGAACCGTTGGTGAACACGCCTCGCCCGAATGGATTGCGAATGTAAACCCGTTTATTGTAATGACGATGGTTCTCTTAATTACAAATATGATGAGAAAGGTCAGCGCTGTTTCCTCAATGAGCGTGGGTATGTTTCTTATGCCGTTAAGTGCGCTGCTTATGGCTTCCAGCGGTCTCCTCGAATCTTTTGCCGGTGAATCTGTTTCTATTTTTGGTTTATTCTCGGCACACCCGGTTACAATTATGATGATTGCCGGAATTGTTGTTCAGGGTTTGGCTGAATGTTTTATTTCACCAAGGTATCTTGAATATTTTTCATTTCAGGCGCCGAAAGGTGAGGAAGGGCTTTATCTCGGTTTCAGTCATCTTCATTCATTCCTCTCGTCGATATTAGGCTTCGGAATTTCAGGTTATCTCCTGACGGCATATTGTCCTGATCCCGATACATTATCTGCCGAGCAACTGCTTACAGCATACGATCATTCCCATTATATCTGGTATTATTTTGTGGCAATAGGCATAGTAGCTGCGATAGCCCTGCTTATTTATAGAAAGATTTACGATAATAAAGATAAATTAGCTGCTGCGTAGGACTTTTAACAAATGCTGCCCGTTTAACCGGGCAGCGCTTTATAACTTTTACAAATTATTTTTAGGGACGTTTTTCTATCGTCATGTTTTCAATAATTACATCCTTTGATGGTTTGTCCCCCGGTCCGGTTTGTGTTTTACCGATTGCATTAACCACATCCATTCCGTTTATAACTTTTCCAAAAATAGTATGCTTTCCGTTAAGCCAGGGTGTAGGAACAAGAGTTATAAAAAACTGACTTCCGTTTGTATTCGGTCCAGCGTTAGCCATCGACAAAATACCAGGGACATCATGCTTTAAAGCAGAAACAAATTCATCATTAAATTTTTTGCCCCACAAGCTTTCGCCGCCACGCCCCGTGCCAGTCGGGTCGCCGCCCTGAATCATAAAGTCTGCTATTACTCTATGAAAAATTATACCGTTATAATAACCCTTGTTTGCAAGTCCCGTAAAATTTTCAACGGTCTTTGGTGTTTGCTTTTCAAAAAGTTCAAACTCAATTGTACCCATATTTGTTTTCATCACTGCCACAAGTATCGAATCCTTTGGCGTTTCACTCATATTACTATTCTCCAGTTTATTAGTTAAGATTTTATTTTCATTTTCTACATTCTTGGGGGTATTGCATCCCATGAATAACCCTAAGGTTAAAAACAAAAAAAATAATTTATTTAGCTTCATACATATACTCCTTCTTTATTTATGACATTAAAATAAAGTAGAACAAAAATTAAAATACCAAGCGCTATTCTATAGTAGATAAAAATAAACGTCGTATTTTTCCTTAAATATTTTAGTAAAAAATCTATCGCCAAATAACCGCTTACTGCGGATACAAGTGTTGCCACAATAAGGTTTAGCGACATCCCGGCATCAATAAATTTTAGCGACTCATATAATTCCAACATTCCGCTCGCAAAAATTGCCGGAATGCTCAACAGAAAAGAAAACCGTGCTGCGGTTTCTCTTTTTAAACCCATAAACAACCCGCCGGTAATAGTTGTGCCGCTGCGCGATGAACCAGGTATAAGCGCCATCGCCTGTGCAATACCGATAATTATCGAGTCTAATATTGTAATATCTTTTATATCTTTTTTAAACTTTGCAGTTTTTTCTGCAATACCAAGAATTACGGCAAGTACTATTAAACTGCTTGCAATTACAACAAGATTTTTTGTAAACGCGCCTTCAATTACGTCTTTAAAAGCAAGTCCTATTATTACAACCGGTATAGTGCCGATAATTATAAGCCAGCCTTGTTTCGACTCGGCGCTTTGCTCTTTGTATTTTTTTCTCTGCGTTAAATTATCCTTGAAAAAACTAAAAACTATTTTCCAGATATCATCCCAAAAATAAACTATAATTGCAGCTAACGTACCTAACTGAATAACAGCCATAAATGAGGTCCAGTGTTCGGGATTTTCTGTTGATATTAAATTCATCAGTTTGCCCGTTAACGTAAGATGACCGGTGCTGCTGATAGGTAAAAATTCAGTTAAGCCCTGAATGAGCCCGAGAAATATAGCTTCGAGTAATGACAAATATCCTCCTAAAATTTATAAGTTAAACCAAGATGAACCCCGAACGAGAGGGTGTTAAAACTTACATCTTCTTTAATAACACTATTTCTTAGTGGTGTTCCGTTTTGTTTTGGAACGCCGATAGCATCGTAACAGATGTCGCCCCCCAGATTTGCAAAAACACCGCTGCCAAGTGACGTATTAGCTTCCCCTTTTAACAACAAACCAAAACCGGTTGTGCTAAATTTATCGGTTACAGGCGAGCCCGGTTGCTTTTCATCGACAGATAAAAACCTCGGACCAACTCCGCCGCCGAATTTGAAATAATAACCGATGCCGGGAAGAACGTAATAAGCTATGATTGTAGGCGCAGTTATTCCGTACGATAAATCATACTGACCAATTGTGCTTCCGAAAGTAAATGAATTGAGAGAATAAGAGGCTTCAATAGATAGCTGAAAAGTATTCGTAATAAAATATCCAGCTTCGCCGGCAAAACTTACGGTTGAATAAAAACTACCGACTTCATTGTTGTACGATGCGTAACTTTGGTTTAGGTAATCTTTAAGCGCAGGCGTACTCGAAAAACTAATTCCCATTCCTCCTCTTAAATCAATTTGTGCAAGTGCAGGGATTGAAATCATCAAAATAAAAACTAACGTAAAAAGCTTTTTCATAATTCATCTACCTCGGTATCTAAAACTTTCTTTAAACTTTCGTGCTGACGGTTTAATACAAAAAATACAATAAGCGCAACCACAATACATAGTGTGTACGAAATAATGTGCGAAATAAAAGCAAATGCCAGACTGATATTTTCGCCAAAACCAAAAAGTAAAACCAAAGTGGATTTTGCAAGCGTATGATACGAACCTGTTCCGCCAGGTGTTGGGATTGCAACCCCGATAGCACTTATACTCATCAGCACCCACGCCATTTTATAACTTACCGGCGCAACATTCTGCATGCCTATTGTTAAAAATCCGATGTAAGCATTGCCCGCATAAACAAGCATCATTATTACGCTAAGCAAAATTACAAGAAAATAATTTCTGGTTCCTTTTAACGAGGTAAAACCTTCGGCAAGCATTTCAAATATATGTGCTGATTTGTGTGCAAGGCTGATAGAAAACCTGCCGAGCAGTTTAATTATTCCGCCATAAAATTTTTCTTTTTGTTTTATAACTAAAATTAAAAATGCAACGAATAGTGCCACGCCGATGAACGAAATTATTAACGCCGATTTTAACCAGGGAAAACTTTCATACAAGTTACCGCTCCAAATTAATACCGAAACAAGCACCGACAGGAGAAGGAAAATTACATCAATTACTCTTTCTACTATTACGGTGCCGAACATTGAGGAACGTGAAAGCCCTTCCCATTTGCCAAGAAGCACTGCGCGCGAAACCTCGCCAGCCCGCGGTACAACATTATTTACACCGTAACCCACCATCAAAGCGCCAAAAATGTTTTTTATTGATGTATCGGGTTTTACCGAATGCAGCATAATTTGCCAGCGGAGGGCTCTTAAATAATGAGAGAACAATAACACGATGCCGAACACCCAAATCCACAGCCATGATGCATTAGATACATAGTGCACTACTTCTTCAATGTTTGCGTTTTTAAATGCTATGTATAAAAATATTATACTTAGAAGAAATGAAAACGAATAATTTATTGCTCGTCTTAAATGATGTTTTTTATCTGAGGTCAATAACCTTACAACCTTCTGGTGGTGAAAATGTAAATTTTGAACCGCTTAAATTTTGATTAACCTTATAATCGCTTAGCTTGATGTTCAATGTACCTGCCGATGGATCTTCAACAACAACGCTTTCCACAAAACCTTTGTCATCAATAAATAATTTTGCTTTTGTAAAAGTAAGTGATGAATTTTTTTCCGGCGTTAACACCAACACGGTTTTACCGCTTTCTTTTGAACTGCTTAAACTACAATGCGA
>JAIOIM010000208.1 GCA_019912505.1 Ignavibacteriaceae bacterium | reverse complement strand
GACTTGCATTAGACCAGCTGAAAAAAATGAAAAAGAATGAGGGCGTTGAGTTGGCGAAAGATTTGAAAAAAAGAATTTCGATTATTGAAACGCATCTTGATGAAATTCAATTAGATTACAAAAAAGCAATCGGCGAACATTTTGCAAAACTAAAAGACCGTATAAAAAATATGGTTGAAAATATAACCGATTTTTCAGACCGTCTTGAACTTGAGCTTGCCGTTATTGCTGATAAATCTGAAATAACTGAAGAGTGCGTAAGGCTGCACAGCCATCTGAAATTTTTTACCGATAGTATAGATAATGACAATGAACCGGGCAGAAAGTTAAATTTTATCTGTCAGGAAATGAACCGCGAGACCAACACAATCGCATCTAAATCAATCTCTACGCCGGTTACTCATAACTCAGTTCTAATAAAAGAAGAAATAGAAAAACTACGCGAACAAATTCAGAATATTGAGTAGTGGAAAGTAACGGAGAAATAATAGCGGTTTCAGCGCCGAGCGGCGCGGGCAAAACTACTATAGTAAAAAGAGTTTTAGCCGAGTTCCCCGAAATAGTTTTTTCAGTTTCGGCAACAACGCGAAAAAAACGGAATAATGAAACCCACGGGAAAGAGTACTTTTTTATATCTGAAGATGAGTTTAAGAAAAAAATAAAAAACGATGAGTTTGTTGAATGGGAGCAGTTTTACGATTATTATTACGGCACATTCAAAAGCTTTATCGAAGATAATGTTAGTGTCGGAAAACCTGTCCTTTTAGAAGTAGACGTAAAAGGTGCTTTATCATTAAAGCGTATTTATCCGGATGCTCATTTAATTTATATTCTTCCTCCTAACCAGGAGGAGTTAATTGAACGCCTTACAAACCGGCAAACCGAAACTCCGGAAGATCTTCAGAAACGTATTGAGCGGGCAAAAATGGAATTGAGTCTGAAAGATAAATTTGATTATTTTGTGATAAATAAAGAATTAGAAATTGCGGTTTCTGAAGCGAAAAGTTTAATAAAAAATATATTACATAAGGAGTAACATTTAATGGAAATAACCCCGATTGATCTGAGAGAGATTGACAAAAAATGTGCAAACATTTATGAAGCAATTATTGTATCTTCAAAAAAAGCCCGTCAATTAAATGATGATGCAAAAATCGAATTTAACGCTCTTGTAAATACTATACCTGTTGCAGGCGCCGATGATGAATCTGAAGATATCGATAACCCGGCTCAGTTAAAAGTATCGCTTGAGTTTGAAGCACGAGAGAAACCGCATATTAACGCTCTCAATGAGCTGCTCAATGGGAATATAGAGTACGAATATAAAAATATTTGATCGCATAAAATAGCTTAACCTGTTAACATCGGGTTTAGGTTTTTGCTTTAAACATTAATTCATAACAACGGACCTGCCGCATGAGTACCGATATTCTTAAAGATAAAAAAATTATTCTCGGAATAACAGGATGTATAGCAGCATATAAAGCTTGTTACATTGTGCGCGAGCTAAAAAAACGCGGCGCAGAAGTAAAAGTTGTTATGACGCCATCGGCAACCGAGTTTATTACCCCGCTCACTTTATCTTCTCTTTCGGGGAATAAGGTTGTCGTTAATATCTTTCCGCATGTACAAAAAGACAGCACCGACATTGGCACCTGGCATATTGATTTGGCGCTGTGGGCGGACTTAATTTTAATTGCCCCTTGCACAGTAAATACCGCCGCAAAAATTGCACACGGAATAGCGGATAATGCCGTTACCACTCTTGTCTGTGCCCATCGTACTCCGGTTATTATCGCTCCCGCCGCTGATGTTGATATGTACACCAATCCGATAACATCTGAAAATTTAGCAAAACTTAAATCTCTCGGTTTTTATATTGTTAACGCGGAAGTCGGCGAACTTGCTAGCGGGTTAACGGGTGAAGGTCGGCTTGCTGACATAAAAAAAATTATTGATTCCACCGAATTGGTTTTATCCGGTTATAAACCTGATTTTGAAAAGAAAAAAATTCTTGTTACCGCCGGACCAACTTATGAAGATATTGACCCAGTACGTTTTATCGGAAATCGGTCATCCGGGAAAATGGGTTATAGTATTGCAAAGGCAGCAAGTCTGCGCGGTGCGGATGTTACATTAATTACGGGTCCGTCCAGCGAAACTTCTTATCCCGAAATAGATGTAGTAAAAGTTCGTTCTGCTGCGGAGATGAAGTATGCCGTTGAGCAGCATCTTGATTTAAATGACATTCTAATTATGTCAGCTGCTGTTGCCGATTACCGTGCAGCATCGCCATCGGATAAAAAAATAAAAAAAGAAGATAATTTATCTTCCCTTGAATTGAGCAAAAATGACGATATACTTTCGCTGCTCGAACGAAGAGAAAAACTGTTTGTGGGTTTTGCACTTGAAACCGATAATGAAAAAGTAAACGCTAAGAAAAAGCTTGAACAAAAAAATCTCGATATGATTGTTCTTAATTCATTAAAAGATGAACAAAGCGGGTTCGAGTTTGACACAAACAAAATAACTGTTCTGCACCGCAGCGGCAGGGAAACAGAATATCCAATACTTTCAAAATTTCAAGCAGCTAATAAAATTTTATCCGAAGTTTTAAAAATTGGGGCAGCGCATTAGTGAAACCAAATTTGCACAAACAAATTATAGAAGCCCTAAAGGACCAAAAAGAAATTTTCGGGGATGAGTTACTTGAACCTGTTGAACTAAAAAGGAAAACAGTCACAGAACCGAAACAGGCACGAGCAGCTAAAGTAAAAGAACCTCCGATTGAATTTAGCAAAGACACCACAACATCCACAACAGCAAATCATCCAAAAGAAGAATGGGAAAATTCATCATCGCTCGATGAATTAAATAAATTGATTAGTAGTTGTACAAAATGCGGACTTGCAGCCGGGCGGAATAAGTTAGTTTTTGGAGTAGGTAACCCAAACGCCGATGTTTTAGTAATTGGTGAGGGACCCGGTGCGGATGAGGATAAACAGGGAGAGCCTTTTGTAGGGAGGGCAGGGCAATTATTAACCGATATTCTTAAAGCAATAAATTTTGCACGCGAAGAGATTTACATAGCTAATATTGTTAAATGCCGTCCACCCGGTAACCGGACGCCCTTTCCGGATGAGATGGAAACATGCTTGCCATATTTAAGAAAACAAGTTGCCTTTATAAAACCAAAGGTAATTTTATGTCTCGGCTTAACAGCTGCCAAAGGTTTGCTAAATTTAAAAGACAGCCTGGGTAATTTGCGCGGTAAGGTATATAAGTTTGAAGATGCTCAGGTTATGGTTACATACCATCCGGCGGCTCTGCTTCGCAATCCCAATTGGAAACGACCTGCGTGGGAAGATGTAAAACAATTCCGCAAATTGTATGACGACCTTTCA
>JAIOIM010000207.1 GCA_019912505.1 Ignavibacteriaceae bacterium | reverse complement strand
ATATTAAAAGGGCCCATTACCGTCAGATAAATTGAGTCGGGTTTTTGTAGAATAATATTGAATGAAGCGCTTCCGGTAAATTGATCGCTTGTAATATTAATGGTTCCATTCCCTTCAAAATTTTTAACTTTGCGTCTATTTACTTCTAACTTATTTATCAATCTTTCAGATGGAAGAATTTCAACTTCTTCCGTTGGTTTTGATGGAACGCAGCCCGAAATGCTTATCAGTATTATTACAATTAATACTGCACCATTTATAATATACTTTTTCAAATTTCACCTGTTTCAATTTTTAGTTGAAGTTCTTTATTTCCGTTATCTAAATCTAAAGCCTTTTGCCAAAATTTTAGAGCTTCCTCTTTTTCACCCAATTTAAAAACAACATCGCCAAGATGCTCAAGCATAACGGGTCTTTCACCCCCAACCTTTATTGCTTTTTCGATATTTTCTTTTGCCGGTTCATATTTGCCGAGTTTATAATAGACCCACCCAATCGTATCGAGGTAAGATGAATTATAAGGTTCGGCAGTAATAGATTTTTTTACCATCTCGAGTGCTTCGTCCAAACGCACTCCGCGTTCGCTTAATGAATATGCGTAGTTATTATTCACAAGCACATTTTCCGGATCAATTTGAAGCGCACGTGCGTAGACGCTGTCGCAATCATTATACTTTTTTAGAGCGTTATAAATTAAACCAAGAGTACTCAATAAATTTACATTATCAGGCTGAAGATATAAAGCCATCTTCAAATATTTTATTGCTTCATCCGATTTTTTTAATTGATTTAAGGTATACCCGTATGCAGAAAGTGCGTTCACATCGGAAGGATTTAACTCAACAGCTTTTTTAAGATAAGGATACGCCTCCTCATGCTTTTCCCTCTGCGCTAAAGAAAAACCAAGTATTAAATTTAATGTGTAATCATCCGGAAACTGTTTTACGGCATTAGAAGTTACCTTTATTGCTTCTTCATATTTTTGGTTATCAAAATACAAACCTCCAAGTCTAATCCACGCTTCGGCATTCCACGGGGCTAATTCCGTTGTTATTTTAAAATAGTTTATTGCAGCCGAGTCTTCCTTTTGGCTCATGGCAATTGCGCCGAGAAACATTTTAACCTGCCAGTCTGTGGTATCTTTATCCAATGTTTCAAATAAATTTTTTGCAACAGGCAATAAACTCGAATCAGTAAGTGCACGGTTAAAGAATGCTGTACCGATCTTTATTTTTGAATCAAGCGGCAGTTCCGGCTGAGCAAGCATATAATTGTATTCTTTTGATGCTGCATCCCAATCTCCTTTTTCAATAAGCACCTGTGCTTTTAGTTCGTGCAGACGAATATCTTCCGGTGAAAACTCAAGCATTTCATCAGTAACTGAAATAGCTTTATCAAACTCTTTTGTGCGTACATAAAATTCTACAAGCATTTTTTCAAGAGCAGAATTACCGGGATCAATTTCTCTAAGTTTTTCAATTGTTCCGGCGGCTTTCTCAAGACTGCCAAGTTTTTCGTAAAGTTCAGCTTGCCTCAAAAGTACATCCCATTGAGGTCCGGTTAATTTGAGAAGTTTGTTATAAGTTTCAACTGCCTGAAGGGGTTTGCCGTTTTCATAAATACGGGCAAGTTTATAA
>JAIOIM010000206.1 GCA_019912505.1 Ignavibacteriaceae bacterium | reverse complement strand
CTTTTGTTTCTGCCTCTTTAGACATTTTTGCTTTTTTTATTTTGTCTTTAAGTTTTGCAAATTCAGGCGAGATGTCATCGTCATCACCAAGCTCATCCTGCAAAATTTTTATCTGTTCTTGAATAATAAATTTCCGTTGGGTCTTGGCAATATTTTCTTGAACTTTATTATCAATCTCTTTTTCTATCTTAAGAATATCAATTTCTGAGTGGAGTATTTTTATTACTTCATAATACTGATCTTTAAGTAGAGATTTTTCAAGTATTGTCTGTTTAACCTCAATAGCCTGATTAATATTTGCAGCAACATAAAACAGTTTTCTGTCCGGTTCTTCAATATTGTCAAAAGCCGATAACGCTTCGTTTGGAATATTACGGCTAATTTTTACATACTCTTTAAATAGCTGCGACATTTGACGAATCATCGCGTTCATCTCATGGTCGTTTATTAGTTCGGGAATAATAATTTCTATTTTACCTTCAAAAAATTCTTTCCGGTCAGTAAATTCACTTATCCTTCCCTGGATTAAACCATCCACCAAAATTTTCATTAAGCCGTTCGGTAATTTTAATATTTGGACTATCTTTGCAATAGTCCCTTCTCTGTAAATTTCCTCTTTTTTAGGATCTTCAACGCTCGATCTTTTCTGGGCTGCCAGAAAAATATATTTTGTGTTATCAAGTGCATAGTTAGCAGAGCGTATCGACTGCTCGCGCCCAACAAGCACCGGGAATATCATATAAGGGAAAATTACAAGATCTCTTAAAGGAAGGATAGGCAGAATCCCCGGCATACTATCAACAATAGACTTATCGTCTAAATCGTTGCTGCCGCTTGAGGTTTCTATCTCCACTTTTTTAACCTGAACCAAATTTAATTCCTCCAGTTGTTCAATTCAATAATCGGAAGCCAAATATACCAAAAATGATTTGGGCTTTCAAGATAATGTTTTTAGCTATAATTGGTTCTCTTGCGCATTTCTTACGTTTTCTTCACCCGCCTGCGAGCAGACGGACCACCGTAAATAATTCCGGAGAACCAATAATTGTACATTGTGAATTGTACATTGTACATTAATTCCCGGTGTCTTCGATACATCCCGACGGAATAAAATTGCGAAATAGCATGCACTTTAACCGTCGGGACACTCAGCCACCTTTTGATGCAAGGTTGTTGGGTATCAGCCGAAAGAGAGCGAGTATTAGACTATAAAAGGTTGTTGATTGTTTTCCGAACGAAGTGAGGAAAAAGTATCGAAGCAACCGGGACTCAATAGACAATGCCGCATAACCAACTATTGTACATTATAC
>JAIOIM010000205.1 GCA_019912505.1 Ignavibacteriaceae bacterium | reverse complement strand
TACTTATTTGCAATTTTCCCGAGTGATTCACCTTTTGAAACTACATGAACCAAATAATTACGTTTTGCAGATTCTGGAATGTTTTTTAAATTAGCAACAAAAACATCGAGTTTGCCTCTTGGTATTTTCATCGGGTACCCGCCGTTGTAATTGGCAGGTGTGCTCAATTGCGTAAGCTCAGGGTTTAATTCAGAGATTTGTTCGAGAGAAACACCGGCACACTGCGCAAGATAATTTAAATCTATAGCGCCTTCTATTTTCTGTATTTCATATTCATCCGGGCGTTCATATGCTATATCGGTAAAGCCGTATTTCGCCGGGTCCATTGCAACCATGCAGACTGCAATATATTGAGGTACATAACTGCGTGTTTCTTTTGGCAAAAACCGCATCAGTTTCCAAAAGTTATTTGAACCTGACTTCCTTACCGCTCTCTGTATTCTTCCTTCGCCGGCGTTATAAGATGCAAGTGCAAGGTACCAATCACCAAGGCTGTTATAAAGATCTCTTAAATGTCTTGCGGCTGCGGTAGTGGATTTAACCGGGTCACGTCTTTCGTCAAAATAAAAATCTGTTTCCAATCCATACATTCTTCCGGTAGATTTTATAAACTGCCATAAACCTACGGCGCTTGCCCAAGAGCGTGCTGTTGGGTTAAGACCTGACTCAACCATACTTAAATATACAAGTTGTTGAGGTACGCCTTCCTGCTGGAAAATTTTTGTCATCATAGGAAAAAAACGACCGCTGCGCTCGAGCCATGCGCTCATATGTTTTCTACCTTTGCCTGTAAAGTATTCAACCCACTGTTCAACTATTGGGTTTACCTCTAATGGCACATCGGCGGGGATAACAATAGGTGTATAGTCTGCTGCGTTGTCTTCTGCAGCAACCTTTATTTCGGGCATCTCCTTGCCCATCCATTCTTCGAGGGCTGCAAATGATACATCAACAGGTAGTTCACTTAGCCCATCAACAAAATTTCTGTAGTCCTCTATAATTGATTTTTCGAGTTCTACATAAGCTTCGTTCTGGTCAATACCAGGATAATAACTTAGGTTGTTTATTATTCTCAAGGCAGAATCGTAATTTTCTACCGTCTCGTTTGTGCTGTTAGCATCCTGTTTTGCAAGAGCGGCTACATAAAATTGGCGTGCCTGTTCAAGCAGTTCTGAAACAATACCAACCTTTGGCGACTTTTCTACAGAATCCTTGGAGGTATCCTTTGCTATTTCGTTGTTACTTCCGCATGATGTAAAAAGCAGAGCCAATAACGAAGTAGCAAGAAAGAGTAATAAAGATTTTTTCATGCAATCTCCAAATGAATTATTTTAGGGGTGAATATAATAACTTAATAATCGTTTATCAAGTAGTTA
>JAIOIM010000204.1 GCA_019912505.1 Ignavibacteriaceae bacterium | reverse complement strand
TCACTTTAGTTTATAAACAGCAAACCCGACTGCCGGAATATCAACATTCAAAGTATTGGAATTAATCTCTACGTTTTTATTATCAGTTAAATTAACAGCTTCTTTTAATTCGTAAACAGCCGGTAGTTGAAGTTTTAAATTAGCGGCTTCGATTCCTTTATTTAATACTACAAGCAGACGTTCATTCATATCGCTGCGGATATAAGCGTACAAATCTTTTTCGGCAAGCAGTGTTAAAAAGTCGCCATGGCGCAGTGCCGAATTTTCTTTTCTTAGTTTTATAATTCTTTCAACTGCAGGAAGCATTTCTTTTTCCCAATTGGTAAGTTCATTGCCGAAACGCATCATGCGGCGGTTATCCGGGTCGCTTGCACCTGTCATCCCAATTTCATCACCGTAATAAATTATCGGTATACCAGGTATTGTTAAAAGGTAAGCGAGATAAAGTTTTTCTTTTTCATAACTCTCTTTATTGTCAACCTGCGGGGGATTGTTCCAGCCTATTTCATTGTTGTAAGCCTGGTCTAACGGAACATCGCCATCGGCAAAAGCCATGTAGCGCATCTTGTCGTGACTGTCCATTATGTTCCCCATAATATGGTTAACGCCGTAAACCGAAAATGTTTTTTTCATTTCTGTATCAAGAGTTTTGAACGAACCGGTTTCGCTTATAAAAACGGGAATGGCGGTATCGTACAAATTAAAATTAAACTGTGCGCTTAACTGTCCGTTGTTTACGTACGAGCTTATTAAATCGTAACCGCCGAATGTTTCGCCGATTTGATAGACAACTTTATTTTCGGGTATTTCAATTTCTTTTTTTATTTTTTGTGTCAGCAGTCTCCAGAACTCGTTCGGCACATGTTTAACAGCATCGTGTCGGAAGCCGTCTGCACCGGTTTCTTTTAACCACCACACAGCGTTATCGGTCATGGTTTCCAGCGCATCTTTCGAACCGATATAATCGAACGAAGGAAGGTAAGGTTCAAACCAGGTTGTTAATCTTTGTTCATCCCATAGGCGTAAATTTTTTCTTCCGTCCGGCAGTTCAAGTACGCCAAACCAATCCCTGTGTTCTTTCCAAAAAGGATGCTCGATGTGTACGTGGTTTGAAACAAAATCGAGAAGTATTTTTATATCATGTTTGTGAGCGGTTGTAACTACCTTTTTTAGCAAATCCATTGTACCGAATTTTTCTTCAACTTCGGTTGATGATATTGGCCAGTAGCCGTGGTAGCCGCTGTAATAACGGTGAGGTTCCGGCGATTCCTCGTAAGCTTCATTCGGGTTATCGATGACGGGTGAAATCCATAAAGTGTTTATGTTAAGCGCGTCGAAGTATCCTTCTTCAATTTTGTTTAGTATACCCTGAAGATCGCCCCCCATATAATTACCTTTATCTGAAAGTTCGGAATTTTTAACCGGTATGCTGTTGCTTTTATCGCCATCGTTAAAACGGTCGATCATCAATGAATATATAATCGCATCATTCCACGTTTTATCTGTGTCTGTTACATCCCCGTTTTTTGTACGCACGGTTTGTAAATTGCTTACTGCTCCGTTATAACTAATCGCAACACGCACTACACATTCTTCAAGCTGCGTTACGTTGTTCAGCATGACGTCAATATTATTGCCGTTAACAACCACATTGCTTTTTATAAAGTCGCGGTTGTTCCATAACGCGAAAACATTTTTTGCAGTAAGCGGCTCTTTTAAGTTTTCGTTTTCATAGTAGAATGAAAGTATAAGTTTGTGGTCTTCTTTTTTCTTCCCGAGAAGGTGAAGATAGTGTTTCTCAGCGTGTCTTGGCTGAATTACAATTATAGAATTTATACCGCCGATGCCGTTTGGTTTTTGGTCGGGATTATTGGGATCTTCAATTTCAATTCCGTCAACAAAAAACTTGTACTCGTACAACCCGGCATTTAATGGAATTGTAACTTCATACATACCGTTGCCGTCTTTATCGCTCATCGGTATGCTCTCGCGGTTCCACGAATTAAATGTACCGAATAGATTAACTTTTTTTGGAGAACCTTGGGGTTTGTACTTAAATGTATGTTCAAGCTTTATGCTCGATTCAACAAAAAAATAATGGGGCACATTGCCCAGAATAAACTTTAAGCGGTCGAGTCCTTCAAAATTTTTAGAAGGCGTAAAAAAAACATACCGGGAAGCCGGCTTATAAAGCACCCTTACATTAGGAGTAGACTGAAACTCTGCTGTATAATATCCACTGTAAAACATATCGGTTATAAGCAGCGAGTCTGTTTGACCGGCAGTAAGTTTAATAACCGGCAAAATATCCATGCCGGGCTGTGCACTAACGAGTATCGGGGTGGTTAATAATAATAGTAAAAATAACTTAAACAGTATTTTATGTTTTAAATTCATAATCCTTCCGGGTTTATTCTGTTTTATACCGGCTTTAAAAATAAGTAATTATACTGCTATAGAAAATTGATTTTACTGTGGATTGAATAATTGTTTTCTGAAAGGGGAATGTTGTAATTCAGTTTTAAGAAAAGATTGTAATGCTTAAGTTGGAAAGGGACTTTTATTAAATTTGAGTAGGTATAAATAAATT
>JAIOIM010000203.1 GCA_019912505.1 Ignavibacteriaceae bacterium | reverse complement strand
AGTACAGACTGGGAAAGGAGCTTGCCGAAGGCGAGTAAATTAAACTAAGTATTTGAGAAAAAAAAATGAAGAAAAGCCAACCTGCTCAAAAAGATCTATACAATAAAATAAGCGAGTTAATATCTGAATCCCGCAAGCATGTGGTTCAGAATATAAATTACACAATACTTTTTACAAACTTTTATATTGGTAAATACATTGTGGAAGATGAACAACAGGGTGAAGAAAGAGCTGAATACTCTAAGAAGATATTGAATGGGCTTTCAAAAAAATTAATAAAGAATTTTGGACGAGGGTTTTCGGTGGATAACCTGGAAAATATGAGAAAATTTTTCCTCCAGTACTCACATCGAATTTCCGCAACACTGTCTCGGAAATTCATAGAATCATCAAGTTCAAATTCCGAGACGCTGTCTCGGAAATCACAAAAAACGCAGCCACTGTCAGCAAAATCCCCAACAGTGTCGAGGATTTCTGAAACACCTTTTCAATTGAGCTGGTCGCATTATGTTCTTTTACTAAAAATTGATAACGAAGATGAACGCAGCTTTTATGAAATAGAATCGGCGGAAAACAATTGGTCGGTTAGAGAGTTACAGCGTCAGTATAATTCTTCACTTTATGAAAGAGTTGCATTAAGTAAGAATAAAACTAAAGTAAAAGAGCTTGGCAAAAAGGGACAAATAATTAGCACCCCCACAGATCTGCTTAAAGAACCTTACGTTTTGGAATTCCTAAATCTGAAAGAAGAAACAGCTTACACCGAAAGCCAGCTTGAGCAGGCAATAATTAATCGAATAGAAATATTTTTACTTGAACTCGGCAAAGGATTTTTGTTTGACAGTAGACAAAAAAGAATATCGTTAAACGAGGATAATTTTTATATCGATTTAGTCTTTTACAACCGTCTGTTAAAATGCTTTGTACTAATAGATTTAAAGATTGGAAAACTGATGCACCAGGATATTGGCCAGATGCAGATGTATGTAAATTATTTTGATAGAAAAATAAAAGGAAAAGATGAAAGCAAAACTGTGGGAATTGTTCTTTGTAAGGAAACAAACAAAACCGTTGTTGAATTTACTTTACCGGAAGAAAATGACCAGATTTATGCCCGTGAGTATAAACTATATTTGCCGAGTAAAAAAGAATTACAAAAGCTTTTGAAAGATTAATTAGTAACATGGCTTTTAATTATTTAGGCAGTAAAGAAATCTTGAAAGAATATAAAATCGGTTTTTTATGTTCGCGTAAAGTTCCCGCAGAAATAATTCTTAAAACCTACGCCTGGGCAATTGAACAAAGGGATAAAAGAGTTTGTGTAGTCTCCGGGTTTCATTCTAAAATTGAAAAAGATGTTTTTCATTATTTATTAAAAGGCACACAGTCGATAATTATAGTGCTCGCAAGAGGAATGATGAATAAATTGCCGGTAGGGATTAGAAGGGCACTAGAAAATGAAAGACTGCTGATTATTTCACAATGTAACGATACGGTAAAAAGAATTACTAGAGAAACTACTTATATTCGTAATAAATATATTATAGAAAATTCTGATGAAACCTATATGCCTTACATTTCACCAGGCGGGCAGTTGGAAAAAATACTAAATAATATAAAGTACGATTGCCTTACATAAGCTATGAGCAATTGGGGATTAAGTGCTTAAATAAAAATTAAATGAATAAATCAAAGGTCAGTGCTAACCCGAATAGTTTGGGTATAAAACTCGCCAGCTGCTCATAGCCGAAACCGGTAACTCTCATCGTAACAGTCAACGCAACCTTATACTGATTAGCCAACGGAATGATGTTTTTTTGAAAAAGAATATAAATTTATTGATTATCAATAAATATTTATTATATTTGCAATATATTTTTTTTATTTAAACTTTAATTTATTATGTCAAAAACAAACAACTTTGTATTTAACAGCCTAAAAATTATTGCTTGGGTTATCTTCGTTGGCTTATGCATTGAAGCCGGAGGCTTGGTGGTCAATTTTATTTTCAGCATCTATAAACCTGAATTTGTTCAAAACTTATATCAAAAGCTAGACTTAAGTGAAATGTATAATCGCAGCAAATTGGCATTTTATAGTATGTATTCTTTTGGTTTGGTAATTTCCATTTTAAAAGCATACCTATTTTATATTGTCATCAAACTTGTAAGTGAATTCGATTTATCAAAACCATTCAATAATTTTGTTTCAGCCCAAATAACACAAATTAGTTACTACACTTTTGCCATAGGAATACTAAGTTACGTAGCCCGGCAATCTGCTGATAGCTTACTGCATCGTGGTTTTGTTACATCCAACTTAAACCAGTTTTGGGCAGATAGTCAAGCCTTTATTTTGATGGCAGCAGTGGTCTATATTAT
>JAIOIM010000202.1 GCA_019912505.1 Ignavibacteriaceae bacterium | reverse complement strand
TTATATGCCGGAGGCGATTTACCGGAACAACAGATGACTGCAAAAAAAGGAAACTATATTTATATTTTCGGCGGAGTTATAAACGGCATTTCAAACAGAATATTTAGATTTAATATTTTAACTAAAGCATTTGAACGACTCCCCGTAAATTTAATTGAACCCAGAGCAGGCGGACGCGCGGTATTAGATTACACAACAGGTCAAATTTTTATTATAGGCGGATACAATGAAAACTCTTCAGCTTTATCATCGGTTGAAATATTTAACGATTATGACGGCACATGGTTCGATGTTGAACAAGGTCCGCAATTAAATTTCGGACGAACATACCCAGTAGCCGAATATGTTAACGGCTACATTTATGTTCTCGGTGGGTATAATGAAAATAATGAACCGGAAAGTGCAATTGAAATTTTAACTGCTACTGTTATGAGTGTAAATGCTGTTTCTCATCCAACTGAATATAAACTTATGCAGAACTATCCAAACCCGTTTAACCCGGAGACAAATATTTCATTTAGCTTACCGCACAGCGGGTTTGTATCTGTTGATGTGTATAACTGTGTTGGCGAAAAAGCGGTTAATTTAATCAGCGGAAATATAAACGCCGGAACGCACAATATTAAATGGAACGGGAAAGATGATGCCGGTAATTCTATGCCGTCCGGCATTTACTTACTTAAATTAAGCTGTAACTCTTTTTCCGAAACAAAAAAAATGATGCTTTTAAGATAATATGAAATACACAAGGTATATAGCTTTAATAATCTGCCTGCTTACTTTAAATATAAATGCACAGGGTTTGCTCAACCAGTTAGAAGAGAGCTATAAAACATTTAATTATAATAATGTGATAACTTTGTCCGGCTTAATTACATCCGATAGCGCATCATACACACATGAGGAATTGATTGATGTTTACACAATGCGCGCGGTTGCTTACTATTCTCTCGCACAGAGTGATTCCGCACGAAAATGTTTTGTTGAAATTTTACGTTTAGATAAAAATCATCAACCCGATCCCGTAAAAATATCTCCTAAGATTGTTTCGCTATATCGGGAAACAAAGGATGATTACGAACGAATTGCTTCTAATAACAAAAACGAAAAAATAAACACTTCGCCGGAAGAAAAAATAAAAACTATTGAAAAACCTGTACTCGATAATTCCATAGTAAAAAACTCTCTCATCCGTTCAATTCTTCTGCCGGGCTGGGGACATCTATACCTTGAAGGAAATACAAAAGGCTGGTTATTAACTACGGCATCCACTACGCTTTTAAGCGGAATGATTTATTATATTTTTAAAACAAGTCGAGAAGAAGACAGATACCTTTTGCAAGCCGATCCGTTACTAATTGAACAGAAGTACAACGAATACAACACTTCTTACAAAATAAGAAATTATTTTATAGTTGGTTATGCCGCTCTGTGGCTTTATTCCCAGATAGATATGTTGTTTTTTTCTGATGATCTTTATAACAAAAATTTCAATCTTAATCTTTCCGTTTTCCCGGATGATAACGGGGGAATGAGTCTGAATTTTAAATTAATTTTTTAGCAAAATTTTCAAGATTGTATTTCTTTTTTATTCCGCTTTATTAATCTTCATAGGTAATATAGCCGCATTCTAATATCTTTAATCCGCTTCGCCAATGTTTTTTACAGCGAATAATATTCATACTAACTACTAAAATTTTACGCGGTTGGCAGTGTACACCAAACGTGAATCGAAATAAAATTGAAGATTCTTTCCCTAAACAATCAAATTAATTCATCCAGTAAATTTTATCCATGGCATTCAAGTTGTAAAGCAATATAGAGCTTTAATATTTTTTTTAAGAGAAAAAATGAAAGTAATTATACTGATAGTTTTGTTTGCATTTTCCTTTTGCAACGCGCAATGGGAACAAAAAAATAACGGACTTCCCTCTAGCTGGTTAGGCTTTTCGATCGATGCAAATGATACTTCGACAGCAATAATCTCTGTAAGCGGTCCTTCTGCTTTGTATAAAACAACTGACGGAGGAGATAGCTGGCTGCAGCTTCCTTCTCCAGTCGGTGAATTAATTGTGGATGTTGAAATGTTAGACGAAAAAATTTGGGGCGCAACAGACTGGGGACGCATAATATATTCTGCGGACGGCGGAAAAAAATGGAGCGTTCAATTCGTCGATTCTTCAATAACCGATTTTATGAATTATGTTGAAATGTTTGATGAAAATAACGGGGTTGCAATGGGTGATGTATATGCAGGGAATCCGACCAACAATCCGGGACCCGCATTATTTTTGAAAACCACCGATGGCGGAACTAATTGGGTATCGGTTAACAATTCCGCCTTCGGTGGTATTTCGGGGGATACTTGGCGAAGGCTCGATTTTGTTTCTATGAACATCGGTTACTTTAGAGAAAGCGGCGGCGACAATTCCGATAAATTATATAAAACAACCGACGGATGCGTAACCTGGACTTCTCTGCCTCTTTCTGCTAGCCAGGTAGTTTTAATAAAATTTTATGATGAACAAACAGGCATTGCTTCATACAGCAACAATTACATTTCGAGAACCAGCGATGGCGGATTAAACTGGGAAACTTTTACTTCGCCCATCGGTTGGGGAAATGATTTCGAATATCAGCCCGGCGCACCATCCAACATCTGGGCTGTGGATAAGAACAATCTTTATTTCAGCAGTAATATGGGTTTAAGCTGGGTTACAGAGGAAACTCCGCTATCACAATTAAAAGGAAGAGACCTGGTTTTTACCAGCGACAAAAGTGCATGGCTCTTATGCGATGGGGCAGTATTGCGGAATGTTAATGTAAGCAAGATTGTAACAACAGGAGAAAATACTGCTGAAATAATTTGGGGTTATTCACTCGAACAAAATTACCCAAACCCCTTTAACCCGACAACAAATATTAAATTCACCCTCCCCTCTCCTTCCCAAGGAGAGGGGCCGGGGGTGAGGTCGGTAACATTAAAAGTTTACGATTTACTTGGCAGGGAAATAACCACGCTCGTAAACAAAGAACTTGCTGCGGGAAGTTATGTTGTTAACTTTGACGCTAAAGATTTAGGAAGTGGAATTTATTTTTACAAACTTAATGTCGGGAGTTTTTCACAAACTAAAAAGATGATAGTATTAAAATAAGGAGCTCAAAATGAATAAATCTTTTATACTAATTATGTTTTTTTTCATCAGCGTTTTAATAAGCGCTCAATCTATTCAGGTTATTTCTCCTAATGGCGGCGAACAGTTGCAGTCATTTACAGCTGTTGATCTTCTTTGGAATGTTAGTGACGTCCAGTTCGTCAACATCGATTACAGTGCAAACGGCGGCACCGACTGGACTGAAATAATCACTTATTTGCCTGCAAACCAGCTGATGCAATGGAATGTTCCAAATATTAATTCTGACCAATGCTTAATAAAAGTTTCTCAAAGCTTTAACCCGACCCTATTTGATATTTCCGACTCGCTGTTTTCAATTCAATATAACCCATCGTATGATTTTATTGCTGCAAATGAAGTGTTGATGTGGGTTGGTAACAACGGAGACGGCTCTCACGATCCGAGAACCGATGGCAGTGGATTTTATTGGCCTGGCGGTATTAACAATACCGGAGAATCTGCGATATTTGAGGATGGCTTATGCTGGGGCGGAAAAGTAAACGGACAAATTAGGGTAAACGGAAATACACACCGGCAAGGTTTGAAACAGGGGAATATACTTCCGAACGGAACACCCGCAGATTACTCTGATCCGAAATTTAGAATTTATAAAATAAAAAAAGGATGGGAGTATCTGCCTCCGTCTCCTGAACGTGATAAATATGAATTTAACTTTTTAAATTGGCCTGCAGAACTCGGTGCCCCATGGATTGATGAAAACAACGATGGTATTTATACACCCGGCGTAGACAAACCGGATTATGTTGGCGATGAAGTTTTGTTTTATGTTGCAAACGATCTTGATACAGCGACAACAATCTTCACTTATGGCTCCAATCCCATAGGGTTAGAATTTCAAACAACTGTTTATGCGTTTGATAGAGAAGACTTAAAAGATGTTGTTTTTAAGAGATACAAAATTATAAACAAAAGTATTAATACCTGCACCGATTTATTCTTCAGTTACTGGACTGATGATGATATGGGAGAAGGTTTTGATGATTATGTCGGCTGCGATACTATGCTTAATCTTGGTTTTACATATAACAGGGGCAACAACGATGGAATTTACGGTACCCCGCCTCCCGCGGTCGGACATATGTTTTTACAAACACCAAAGATTCCCGCTACGATAAATGACAGCGCCTATTTTGACGGAAAATGGATAAAGAGTTTTAAAAATACACCGCTAACTTCGTTCACCTTATATCTTGGAGGAGTATCAACATACCGCGATCCTCACTTCGGCACTTATAGCGGAACGCTTGAGGTTTACAACAACATGATTGGAGCATTTTGGAATGGTGATAACTACATTGATCCGAATACAGGCGTATCAACAAAGTTTGTTTTGTCCGGCGATCCAGTCGCTGGTTACGGTTGGTACGAAGGCTCCGGTTGGCCCGGCGGACCAAGTAGTGGCGATAGAAGATATTTGCTTACAACCGCTCCAATTACAATGGCGCCGGCTGATACGCAGGAAGTTGTAATAGCAATTTTTATGAACAAAGGAACCGACAGACTGAATAGTCTTGTTTTAATAAAACAGGATGCCGCATTTTACAAAAATTTATACTACAATAGCTTCCCTGTTTCTGTTGATGAAAATAACTCTGTACAACCCGATAAATTTGTTTTATACCAAAATTATCCGAACCCGTTCAACCCGAGTACAACGATAAAATACACAATTCCCAAAATGGTCAATAGTCAAAGGTCAATGGTCAATCTCAAAGTTTACGATCTACTCGGCAGGGAAATTACCACACTCGTAAACAAAGAACTTGCGGCGGGAAGTTACGAAGTTGAGTTTAACACTAACAACTTGGCAAGCGGAATTTATATTTACACGCTGCAATACGGCTCGTTTACATCGAGTAAAAAAATGCAGTTAATTAAGTGATCAAATTTTCTGTTTAGGCTAATATAATTAGGAAAATAAAATGTGTTCTAAAATATTTATCATATATTTTTTTCTATCTGTTCAGATCATGCCTCAGATAATCGGGGATAAGTATATCCCCGATTTCTTGATTAGCACCGAAAATATACCCTCGACATTTTATCAAAGCGCCCCGTCAATTTTTAATAATGGATATAATAAAATCCTCTGTGTATGGAA
>JAIOIM010000201.1 GCA_019912505.1 Ignavibacteriaceae bacterium | reverse complement strand
ATTGACGATGCTCGTTCGTTTTCATCATCGGCAGAGGCATATCGTTCGTATGCGTTTAACGAAACTTTAGAATCGATAATAAGAGTTTTACCTTCCGGAAGATTTATTAAAACATCGGGCTGAAACCGTTTTCCGTCTTCGGTAGTTAAACTTTCCTGAACAAGATATTCCCTTCCTTTTACTAAACCCGATTTTTCAAGAATATTTTCAAGAATAAATTCGCCCCAATTGCCCTGCGTTTTAGACTGCCCTTTTAACGCATTTGTTAAATTTGTTGCATCTTTACTCATCTGCTGATTTAGATCATGCAGCGTTTTTATCTGCTGAAGTAAAGTAGCCCGTTCTTTTGAATCGTTAACGTATACTTCTTCCACTTTCTTTTCAAAGTCTTTTATTTTTTCATTTAGCGGGCGAAGAATTGAATCGATATTCTCCTTGTTTTGCAGCGTAAACTTTGTGCTTTTTTCTTCAAATATTTTTGACGCAAGATTTTCAAACTCTTTTGTAAATTTATCCTGCAGATTTTGAATGTCAGCTTTTTGTTCATCGAGTTTTATCTGCAAATTTTTCTGATTTGCATTAACAGTAGACAATGAAGCGTTTAATTCAATTACTTTTACACGCTCTTCAGTAAGTTCAAGTTGAAGCTGTTTCTGAGAATCCTCAAATATTTTATTTCTTTCATCCGACCGAGCTTTTTCATTTTGAACGATATTAAATTCGTTTTTTAGCGTATCATAATCTTCAATTGAAACACCTGCTTTACTTTTATTTTTTAGCGAACAAATAAACCATGCCGCAATGCTGCCGACAAATAGCCCTATAAACAAAAACACTAATTCCATAAAACTCCCGTTTGCTAAATTAAATTAACTTTACTTTCTATTGCGTTTAGTAAAGAATCATCTTTTATAATTGAAGTTATTTTTTGAAGATCAATATATAATAATCGGTCTTTCAAGAGAGGAGCAACATGTTTACGAATTTTTTTATATGCCGCATCTGTTCCGGCACCGCATTTAAGCGGTTTTAAAAACTCAACCGCCTGAGCTGCCGTCATAAATTCTATCGCTAAAACATTTTCTAGGTTCTGCATAATTTTATAACATTTTTGCGCCGCTATTGAACCCATTGAATTGTGATCTTCCTGGTTTGCAGAAGTCGGTATCGAGTCTACGCTTGCGGGATGAGCGTGAACTTTGTTTTCACTTACAAGACTTGCCGCCGTGTATTGCGCAATCATAAGTCCGCTGTTTAGTCCACCTTCAACTGCAAGAAATCGGGGCAGCCCGCTCAAAGCTCCGTTTACCATTCTTTCAATTCGCCTCTCGGATACGTTTGCAAGTTCGGCAAGTGCAATACCCATAAAATCCATAGCAAGCGCCATCGACTGTCCGTGGAAATTGCCTCCTTCAATATGCTCTTCTGTTTCGGGAAAAATAATCGGATTATCGTTTACAGAATTTATCTCTATCTGAACACGAGAACAAACATATTCAACTGCGTCCCTTGATGCTCCGTGAATTTGCGGTATGCAGCGAATAGAATACGCGTCTTGCACACGCGGGTCGTTGCTTTTGTGTGAGGCTCTTATTTCGCTCTTTTTAATCATTGCTAAAACATTCTGTGCCGTTGTTAGCTGACCGGGAAAGGGACGAAGTTCGTGTAATTTTTTATCGAATGCTTTATCTGTTGCCCGCAAAGCCTCGTGCGTTAATGCAGCCGCTGCGTCAGCAAGTTTTACAAGTTTTTTTGCACGCGCACTAATGTAGGAAGCAAACGAGGTCATCATCTGTGTTCCGTTTATTAGCGCCAAACCTTCCTTCGCTTCAAGAACCACAGGCTTCAGCTTGAATTTTTTTAGCACCGCAGCTGATTGAAATATTTTATTGTTTGAACAGGCATCAAGCATTACATCGTTTATTATTTGTACTCTCCCTTTCCCTATCATTGCAAGTACAAGGTGCGAAAGCTGTACTAAATCTCCGCTTGAGCCTACCGAACCTTGAGATGGAACAACTGGAATTATGTTACTATTTATCATCCCAATAAGAAGTTCCAATGTTGATAGGCGAATACCTGAGTAACCCCGCGCAAGAGCATTAAGCCTTAACAGCATCATAATTTTTACAATTTTGGGAGGAAGGTTTTCACCGCAGCCGACAGCATGGCTTAGTATTAAATTCTTCTGCAACTGCTTTATGTCTTTTTGCGATATTTTTACATTTGCAAACTCACCGAAACCGGTGGTTACACCGTAAATAACTTTCTCTTCTTTTATCCATTTTTCAACAAGTGCGCGTGCCTTATTTACTTTTACCTTTGAATCTTTTGTAAGATAAACTTTTTGATTTTCTTTTAGGAACAATTCTATTTTTTCAACTGTAAGGGATGTCCCGTCAATTGCTAATTTTTTAACTGCCATAAATCATCTTTTTTATTTTGTCCGCATTTTCGCGGTTGGTTTTATATTTAATTGTTATTTTATCTTCATCATATTTTGTCGACAAC
>JAIOIM010000200.1 GCA_019912505.1 Ignavibacteriaceae bacterium | reverse complement strand
TTTTTATAAATTATAGCAACGCAGGTAACATAATCGCGCGAGTGACTCATCGATATTTTCAAACTTTTATCATCCCCTAAAAAATCCTTTAACTTCCCTTTTAATTTTACAACAGGTAAACCGGTTGGTTCATTATAAATTTCAATTTCCTGCCATCCTATATTGGGCTGCCAACTTGAAGCGATAGCTTTATACACAGCTTCTTTAGCGGCAAACCGCGCCGCAAAATGTTGATATTTGTTTGCTTTATCGGAGCAGTATTTAATTTCGCTCTGTGTATATATTTTTTCTAAAAACCGATTTCCGAGTCTTTCAATACTATCTTTGATTCTTTCAATTTCTATTATATCTATTCCGAGACCTAATAACATTTAATAACCTTTAGCCAAACCATCACCCCGCGGATCGGATGCACCATAAAAAATAGCTTTAGAGTTGTCAATTACAATGCCCTCAACTCTACCTAAAGATTGCTGAGTTCCGATATTTTGCCCCATTGAAATAAGATTTGCAATTACATCGCTGCTCAAACCAAATGGTTCGTAATCAATTTCATCAGGGAACCATTGATGGTGAATTTTCGGCATATCGATGGCTTGTTTTATGTCCATTTTAAAATCAATTACATTTAGAATTACTTGTAAAACAACCGTCATAATTGTTGATCCGCCTGGCGACCCGACAACAATAAAAGGTTTACCATCTTTTAAAACAATCGTCGGCGTCATTGAGCTAAGCATTCTTTTACCGGGCTGAATTGAGTTTGCCTCACCGCCGAGAAGCCCGAATTGATTGGGCGTGTTTGGCTTTGCTGAAAAATCATCCATCTCGTTATTTAAGAAGAAGCCTGCGCCATCTACAATAACCTTTGAACCAAAACTTGAATTGATAGTTGTTGTTGTGCTTACAGCATTACCAAATTTATCGCAAACCGAATAATGTGTTGTTTCTTTGCTTTCAATAAGTTGATTCGGATTGCCATGAGTTATTTGAGATGACGGAACAGCAACTCCGGTTATTTTGGCAGCGATTTGATTTGCGTATTCTTTAGAGAGCAAAAACTTTTTAGGCACGGGATAAAAATCCTCATCACCGAGGTGGAATGTACGATCAGCATAGGTATATTTCATTGCTTCTGCAAGGGTGTGTATATACCGGCTGCTTCCCCAATCCTTTTTTTTGAAATTAAAATTTTCAAGAATATTCAACATCTCAATCAATGCTATGCCCCCGGAGCTTGGCGGACCCATAGATACAATTTTAAAATCTTTATATGTGCCGGTTACAGGCACCCTTTCCTTGGGTTGATAACTTTCCAAATCTTCAAAAGTTATATAACCGCCTGACTTTTCCATTTGTTCGATGATAAGCTTTGCAACATCACCCTTGTAAAAACCATCCCTTCCTTTTTCTTTTATCTGTTTTAAAGTGTTTGCAAGATCGGGCTGTTTAAATATTTCGCCTTCTGCAAAATCGGCATTATTTTTTGTAAATACTTTTTTGGTCGATTCATATTTATCAAAATGTTTTTTACTCCAATTAAAGGACTGAGCAAGGTTTTCGCTTAACGGGAAACCGTCTTCGGCTAAATTAATAGCATATTTAATAACATCCGACAATTTCATCGTTCCATATTTTTCTAAAGCATAGATAAGCCCCGCAACGCTGCCCGGCACACCTGATGATGTTTCACCAGTTTGACTTAGCTCTGGTAGATAATTTCCGGAAGAATTAAGATACATTTCTCTGAATGCTTTCAGCGGCGCTTGTTCCCGGTAATCAATTGTAACATCTCGTCCGTCAGAAAGATGAATAACCATAAACCCGCCGCCGCCAATATTGCCTGCCGCCGGATACGTTACCGCAAGCGCAAATCCTACGGCTACTGCTGCATCAACTGCATTGCCACCTTTTTGTAAGATTTGAACGCCGACTTTTGACGCAAGTTCGCTTGCAGAAACTACCATTCCGTTTTTTGCTTTAACAGGATCATCTGATGCTGCCTTTATTGTAAAAGCAAAAAAAGAGATGATAAGGGAAATAAGAAAAACTTTTTTAGAATATTTTAACATCAACTTTTACACCGTCATCTGTTATTTGTTGTAAAATAATTTTGGTTAATTCACTCAGCCGTTTTATAGAAGCTTTTAAGTCGGCAACCATTTCATCATCATACATTAATTTGCCGAGAGCGTTTTGCTGATTTTTTATTTCATCAGTAAAACTGTTTGCTTTGGATAACAGTGAATCGGTTTTTTGAGCGATCGTTCTCAAATCTTTTAATGAACCGGAAATGTCATCCTTATTATCTTTCATAAAAGTTTTAAATTCATCAGTAAGTTCAACGCTGTTTTGTGTCAGTTGTTTTATGCTTGTTCGGTTTTCATCAATCATGCTGTTAAGTTTTGAACTGACGATGCTAAGGTTGGACATAGAAGTTTTAATATTGTGCTGAAGTTCTTCGTCCGTTAAATATTTATTAATAGATGTAAGTGTGATTCTCAAATCTTTTAATGATTCAACCAAATCGTTTTGCATCGATCCAACCAGTGCCATAGCACTTGGGATGTCGGCATTAAAAATTCCGTTTTGAGTTTTGTTATAATCCAACGGCTCTGATGAAGTACCGGGATTTATCTCAACCTTTTTTCCGCCCATCAAATCGAGCATGTAAATTGCGAAAAGTGCATCTTTTTTTAATTTCACATCCGGCTCTAACGATAATTTCACAATAGCCTTGTTGCCATCGATGTCGAAATCTTCAACAGCTCCTTTGCGTACACCGTTCACAGTTACTTGATCGCCTACTTCTAAACCGGCAACATTATCAAATTGTACATTTAAAACTTTTTCGTTTGAGCTTAAACTAAAACTTTTTGCCCAGCTTAAAATCCAGATAAACAATATCAAGCTAACGACAAGGGTAATGCCTACTTTTATTTCACTTTTTCTTTGGTCTTTCATTGCGATGACCTATCACGTAACATTTTTTTAATTTTTAAATATTCCGATTCGGTAATGATACTGTCGCTTTCGGCAGCACGTATCGAATCGGCAACGAAAGATAAATCTTTATTTCCTATTTCGTTGCTTTCCTCAAGTTTGTTATTCAAATATAGTCGCAGTTCTGCTAACAATGAATCTCGAGCGGGTGATTGTTGCAGTAATTTTAATTCATCTTCCATAGAACTCATCGCAATATCAACGGCAATATTTTTCCCGGGAGTTACTACCCATTCCTTCCAATTTTTCTTTACAAGGTAAATTGAAACAGCGGTAATAATTGTTAAAATAATAATTGATTTTATAAAGCAGCCTTTTTTCATCGTTCAAAATCTTCTTTGGGAATATTTTCAATTAAGACTTTTTTTATACGTTTATTTATAATTTCTTTTATTACAAATCTATAATTTTCTAACTCTAAAGTATAGCCTTCTTTCGGTATATGCCCGGCAAAATTTAATATCAAACCGGCGAGAGTATCAAAATCATAATTCTCAGAATCGATGTTTGTTTTTAGGTCTTCGTTTAAT